>JAUVBI010000001.1 GCA_030591305.1 Pseudomonadota bacterium | reverse complement strand
TACATTCATGGCATCTGCTATTTGTTGTTGATTGGGCGGGCCATCGGGAAGTTTTTCTACAATTTTTCCCACCACCTCCCTGGAGGTTGTCTGTGCCAGGAAGCTATCCAGATAGCCCTGGGTCTGGGCGTCATTGACATGAGCGAGGGCGGGATCCCCTGTTGCCAGGGGTTCCATAATATCCGGCCGATAATAAGCCATTCTTGTTCTTTTACATTCGAAGCTCAGCGGACTACAGAGCATATACTCGAAACGTGAAGGGTCTTCAGGCGCGGGACGCCTCAATTCAATCCTGACCGGTGCAATATATTCGCCCATAGCCAGGCGACACATGCGCGCAATCATAGCGACACCGAAATCCCCGGAGGCATGGACGACTTGATCAGCCTCCATAGTACTGTCGATACTCAGGTAGACAAAGTCGCCCTCCTCCTCCAGCTGCAAATCGACCCCCGTGCTCATCAGCCTTGCAAAGCGGACTGTGCGCTTCAGCCCGTCATAAACCGTATCACTGGCGAGCCATGCAAGCCCCAGGCCGTGTAAAACCTGCGGCTGTAGCTGTTCAGCGGCAAGTAGCCCAAAAGCCTCGTCTCCCGTGAGGTCAAGACAGCGCTGCATTAACAGCTGCATAGTCTCAATGGAAATTCGACGGTCTGGGTTAATGACCCCAGCAGGATCAATACCCACACTCTCTATCACCTCCATGGCATCAATACCACTGAGGCGCAGTGCTTGGGCGACAGGTAATATAAAGGTGGCCAGAACGGAGTGGTGTATTGGTGAAGTCATGTTCGAGCGTTTTTCTTCTCAGCCGTAAAACCAATAGGCTACAGCAATTGCCGCACTAATACCGGCAAAATCCGCCGACAGCCCACACAGCAATGCGTGGCGTGTGTGGCGTATGCCCACTGCCCCGAAATAAACGGCCAGCACATAAAATGTTGTCTCCGTAGAGCCTTGCATGGTAGCCGCAAGCCGCCCCTGGAAGGAGTCGACACCATAGGTATTCATGGTATCTATCATCATGGCACGGGCACCTGAGCCCGACAGGGGCTTCATAAGGGCCGTAGGCATGGTGTCAACCCAGCGCGCATCCCAGCCAAGCCAGATTACCCCGCTGCGCATGGCATCCATCACTACATCCAGGGCGCCGCTGGCCCTGAATACACCAATGGCGACCAACATGGCCAACAGGTAGGGAATAATATTTATCGCTGTCTCAAAACCCTGCTTGGCCCCTTCAATAAACGTATCGTAGACGTTGACCTTTTTTTTGTGGGCTACGGTAAGGAAAAGCAGTATCAGGCTCATAATCGACAGATTGCTGATCAGACTTGATTGCCGCTGTAGCTCGGTGGCAGTTAAAGTCGACAGCCAACCGACAAAAGCCAGTATCAGCACAAAGCCACTGAGCAAACAGGCCATTATCAGCGTGTCCCATAATTTAATGCGCTGAACCCAGGCCGTTACCAACAGGCCCACCAGGGTCGAACAGCTGGTGGCGATCAGAATAGGAATAAACACCGAGGCGGGGTCTGCAGCACCCATCTGCGCCCTGTACAGCAGTATCGTCACCGGGAACAAAGTCACCGAGGAGGTATTGAGAACCAGGAACAGAATCTGGGCATCACTCGCAACATCAGGGGTAGTATTGAGTGTCTGCAGATCCTTCATTGCCTTAATGCCCAGGGGGGTTGCAGCATTATCAAGCCCCAGGATATTGGCAGACAGATTGAGTGTCATCGATGAAATAGCGGGATGCCCCTTGGGAACCTCTGGCATCAAACGGGTAAACAGCGGCGAAAGCAGCCCCGCGAGTTTATTAATCAGGCCGCTGGCCTCACCCACCGACACAATGCCTAACCAGAACGCCATCAGGCCGATAAGGCCAATCGCCAACTCCACCGACAAGCCTGCCATCTCAAACAGGGCTGACACCATCCTCTGAAAGACTTCAAAATCGCCATTTCCCAGCCACTGATAGAAACCGCTTGCAAATGCGACAAGAAAGAATCCCAACCAAATTCGGTGCAACATCTGCTTCTGGTGTTCCCTATTATTCGTTCGACAGTTATCTGTTCGCTGTCTATAGTGACCCTCCTAGCATAAGACATTCCTCTCCAAAGGAGAAACCATTGAAAACAAAAGCCGCAATCGCCTTCGGCGCGGGCAAACCGTTGGAAATCGCAGAGGTCGACCTGCAGGGGCCGCAAGCGGGTGAAGTCCTGGTTGAAATTATGGCGACAGGTGTCTGCCACACCGACGCGTTCACCCTGTCTGGCGATGACCCTGAGGGGGCTTTCCCCGCTATTCTCGGCCACGAAGGGGCGGGTATTGTGCGGGAAGTAGGCACCGGGGTGCGCTCAGTCAAACCTGGCAATCACGTCATACCCCTGTATACACCGGAGTGCCGGGAATGCGATTTCTGCCTGCACCCCAAGACAAACCTGTGCCAATCTATCCGCGAGACCCAGGGACAGGGGCTTATGCCCGATGGCAGCAGCCGATTTTCCCTGGACGGAGAACCCATATTGCACTACATGGGCTGCTCCACCTTCTCCAACTTCACGGTACTGCCGGAGATCGCACTGGCGAAAGTTCGTGAAGATGCACCCTTTGAAAAAATCTGTTATATCGGCTGCGGTGTCACTACCGGCGTAGGTGCCGTTGCTTTCACCGCTAAGGTAGAGCCAGGTGCCAATGTCGTGGTATTCGGCCTGGGCGGAATTGGCTTAAACGTCATACAAGGTGCCCGCATGGTGGGTGCTGACAAAATTATCGGTGTCGACTTGAACCCAGACCGCGAGGCGCTGGGAAAAACCTTCGGTATGACCCACTTTATTAACCCCAACGAAGTGTCTGATGTGGTCTCTGCCATTATGGATTTAACCAAGGGTGGCGCCGATTACAGTTTCGAGTGCATAGGCAATGTAAACGTGATGCGCCAGGCGCTGGAGTGTTGCCACAAAGGCTGGGGGGAGTCTTATATTATCGGTGTAGCCGGTGCTGGCCAGGAAATATCCACGCGACCATTTCAACTGGTTACCGGGCGCTCCTGGCACGGAGTGGCCTTCGGTGGTGCCAGGGGGCGAACCGATGTACCCAAAATTGTCGACTGGTATATGGACGGCAAAATTAATATCGACGATCTTATTACTCACACCATGCCACTGGCCGACATCAACCGTGCATTCGACTTGATGCATTCCGGTGAAAGTATCCGATCTGTAGTCATTTATTAATTCGATGGAAGAAAAATATGTCTGTGGAAAAAGTATGGCGGCTGTGAACTCATCGCCAGCTTCGTCGGCAGTCACATCGACTTTCACGCACAGGCTTTAAAGCAGCCCCCAGTATAGAGGCGCGCCTACTGCATGCGGTACTAGTCCTTTTGGCGCCTCTTTGCGCCAGGATAGACCATGTTGCTCCAGTTCTTACTCTCGAAGGGTACCCACTCGCCCTGTGCCTGGGCGAGACGTTCGGCGACTAAATACCACACTGTAGGGTTGAAGGTCATGCCACAGTGGCTGCCCCGTACTCTTATATTCTGGGTCTGTTTGTGGCCGTCGCGTTGTACACAGGTGAGCCAGTTAACGACACCATCTCCATGGGAATATACCGCTGTTGTAGGTACAGGAGGCGCCACTGGCAGCTCATCCTGATCCAGGGGAATCTCGTCCATGGGGTTTATAGCGGCAAACAACCTACCGGGGTAGGAAGCTTCCAGGCGCCCCTCGCCAAAGGGGCTGCCAAGGGAAATAACCTGGCGCACACATTCGGGCATGAGACGCGCCAACTCACGGGCGTAAACCCCACCCAGACTATGGCCCACCAAAGAAACGGGAGCGTCATAATGCTCATAGAGGTCGCGAACACGCTGTTCCATGCCCTCTAGAATACCCTCACGTGGACCCAGGTTGCGACCCAGACCCCAGCCGTGTACTGCGTAGTTCCGCTTTCCCAGGAAGCGCCTGAAGGGCGCGCTATAACTATCATCTCCCATAAACCCTGGCAACACCATGACAGCGTGCCCATCGCCACTGGGTGCGCGGGCCAATGCCCTGCGGCTCATCCGCAGCGATACGATATCAACGACGGCGCGGTGAATTTCTGTGAATGCCAGCCAGGCACTGGGGGGAGGAATATTAGGCGCAACGGGCATTGCTGTCATTTCTTTACCCATGCACCACTGGCATCCTGGTAGTAATGGCCCGTTGCCGTGGCCTGAATGGCCCGCTGGTAAAAGCGATGGGCCACCTGCCCGGTCTTTAGATTATTGCTTTTTGCAGACTCGGTAAATTTGGCCCTGCGTTTGTTGTTAACCTCTTTGACTACTGCCTTTACATCATTAGCTGGCGGTGCCACCACATAGCCGACGTAACCATCGTTGCGCTCGCCTACCAGACCACTGCTCTTAGCCTCTTGCAAAGACAGTGCGAAGACGGTATTGCTGCCCAATAACATCAGGCAGATACCCATTATGAGTTGCTTCATTTCTCGCCTCCTAGAAAAGATCACTGTCTTCATCGAAAATTTCATCCAGGTCTTTATCTACCCTGACCCGAATCTCGTGTTCGATCTTGATGTTCAAATTAATTTCAATGGGCTTATCGGGTGCTGCCACTTGCACAGTGGGTGTGCAGGCGCCGAGTAAAACAATAGCCATCATGATCAACAAACCGGTTTTCAGCATTTCATCTCAATCTCTTATGTTTAACCACATCCAGATTAACATTAGAATACGGTGACATACAAAAGTTCCACACTCTCTATTTCGTCTTGCCACCCAGCTTCCCACTGACGGTATCGGCAATCACCCGCCCCGACTGCAAACTCTTTAGTAGCATCGGTATATTGTCGGTAACGTTCAGGTTTAAATGGATGGGGCGCCCCTGTTGCAGTCCCGGGTTACTGCCACGCAGAACCATTGCCAGCACCAGGTCACCATTGTCCAGGTAGTCGGCTTCAACCTGAAAAACAGAATAATGGTAGTTGTTAAGGGCTTCTATCACCTGCACCATTGCGGGGTTGGTACCGGCAACAATTTCAGTGTGATAACGGAACACACCTCCCGGTGCCCTGGCCGCCAGCATGCCACGCGTCATGGTAATACCCGCCTCACTGACATCAAGGGGCAATAAGCCGCTAATCGTCCCGCTGCCCTCTATCGCGTCGTAACCGGTAAGTTCCAGGAGTTTATCCAGTCGTATTCCGTCAACGCCTATATAAATGGCGTTGTGATCCCTATTCAGCCGGTAAACCGCATCTTCTATCCACACCCGGCCATCAAAAATACGGGCTTCCAGCGACTCCAGAGTCAGTTCTTGTCGAGCAGCATTGAGGAGAAAACGCAGCTCTATTGCTTCAATAGGGACGCCCACATCCAGTGACTGCAGTGATATCACGGCAGGCTTCAGGCTAATAAGCTGGTCCGGGGACTGAAGCACCGCAGAAAAATCAGCGTCCAGGCCGACAAAGCCTATCTCCCCATATACACCCGCAACTCCTCTTAGCCGCTGTTTGATTTCACCCTGTATTTCTGTGGCCTGCTCAGCGTTTTTCCAACGCAGCCCCAGGTCGATTTCCAGCTCACCCTCATAGATATCCCAGTCAAAGGGCCAGTAGGGGAAATACGCAGAAAGGCGGTTCTCATCTGCATCAAACGCCAGGGTGCTCGCCACTACCCGTGCAGCCCCACTGCCCGTATCCAGTGCATGGCTTAGTTCGACATCAAACAGAGCCTTCTGGCCACCTCCGCGCAACACACCGTTGGCACTGACATTATTCCCGGCGATAACAAGTTCGAAATCCAGTACCGGTACAGGCAGCCATATGTCGGGACGCTGCAGGTTCATTGAGTCTGTCAAAAGGTGAACACGGGCACCGATTACACCGTTTGCATCACGGTTCACGGCCAGGCCCCGCAGGCCAATAGACGTGGCCAGGTTTACATCGGGCATCTCAACCTGGGGCAAGCCAAGTTGTAATTCACTCACGCCCAGGTTTAATTCCCCCGTGCCCAGCTTATAGTTAAAACTGCCGAGGCTGCCGGCGATGAGCGAGGGCTCATTAAACACTCTATCTCCCTGCGTTAGAGACTGTATGCGCAACCACTCACCAGGATTCACTACCGCGGACAACTGTTCATCATCCAGGGTCAATTGCCCGGACAAATTCAGCCAAAGTTGTTGTACTACAGTGGGCTGATCGCCGTCCAACTGCCAGGAAATTTCATTTCCAACCAGCGACAGGGTAATGTCTTGCATCGCTTGAATATTGTCATCCAAGTCTCCCGACAGCAAAAACAAAAGTTCACCAGAAACCGTATCAAGAGGTCTGGAAACATCGACCATGTTCGATATTAATGGCAACGCGGTATCCAGCCACAAACTACCCTCCCCCTCTATAAAATGCCTGTTTTTCTCCTGCGTAATAGTAGCTGTAAACTCGACAACAGAACGGCCAGACTCCACCAGCTCTACGGCCAGGCTTTGCCTTCCCGGAATCATCGATTGAAGCTGTAATAGCAGAGCCCTGTCCTGATCTTTGACTGCCAGAGAGACCTCATCGTCCTCCCAGTTTATCTGCAGGCTCAAAGGCGGACTGAGTGCAGGAGAGGCAGCTCCATCCAGTTCAATGACATCCACACTGATAAACTGAAGTGGCCCCGCCATCACTTGATCCAGGACATCTGTGAGCAGCAACAGTGAATCGTCGACCTGCTCACCGCTACTGTCTGGCACTGTTAAAACAGCGTGCTTTACTGTCAATGAGTGAGGCTGAATATCGAGAATACTGTAAGTGAGATGAATACTCTCCAGCAACTGGGGGGCACTGTCGTTACCCACTGCCAACAGCAAGCGATCTATAAACAGCCCATCCCAACCCACATCCAGCCCTTCCAGCTGTAGCAGGCGGATATCGGCCTGCTTCAATGCAGCGTTAAAGGCCGTGGTCAGTAGCTGGATTCGCAGTTGATATACGCCCACCAGAACGGCGAGGAACAGTATCAGTCCTGAAAAAAAATGTTTGAACATATTCCCACCAGTTAAACACAGCCATCTTCAGATGCAACTTTCACCCCCTGTATGTAGTCGTAGTTTGTACAATGCCAATAACCGGGCCAAAAGTACCAGGCAATGGCCCTGTGTAAGGCATTACTTGGCGACTAGCCAAATTTTGGCGATCGATGTTCAGCCCTGGCACATCCGGCTCAAGCGCCCTCCCCGCGGTCTCTCTCATCGGCGCGCCTATGGTATAGATATCCGTACCCCCGCGCCCATATCATATGTTCTATAGTCCTGCGGTAGCTGACGTGACCTGCATCAAGGAAATAATCTGCGCTCTATGCCATAAGTAAAAGAGTGGGATTTTGCATGATGGCTCTGATTTTTACTCCGTCGGTGTGTGGGTATATTTCAGGCTGAGAAGGGGGGTGCCATAGTAGTGAAGCAACAAGCACGCAGTCGCTCATATCGGATATTGCTATCCCTGGCAGTTCTGTGCCTGTTGTCATTTCCGGCCTGGTCAGCCAAATCCAATTACGCTATGCAAATGGATAAGGCAGCCACCTCACTCTTGCTGGATATTGCAGCAGCCGGAGATCGGCTGGTAGTCGTGGGCGAACGCGGCCATATTCTGTATTCCAATGACAACGGCAATTCCTGGGTACAGGCAATAGTCCCCACCACTGTAATGTTGACCCGCGTATTTTTTATTAATGCCGACCTGGGATGGGCAGTTGGACATGACGGCAATGTGCTTGCCAGCCATGACGGCGGGGTAAGCTGGGAACTGCAACATGACGGCGTCTCTGCCCAGCACAGAATAAATGAAGTCCGGGCAGGAGTCGCAAAAGATCAGGTAGAGCGCCTGCGCGATAAACTCGCACGTGGAAAAACTGAAAATACGAATCAACTTATGTTGCAACTGGAGGAGGCGCAACACACATTGAGCGAGACGCGATTGGATATGGAGCAAGCCGTATTCGCGCCGCCATTAATGGATGTGTGGTTTGCCAATGAACAACAGGGCTGGGCGTCCGGAGCCTACGGCACCCTACTCCACACGTCCAACGGTGGCCGCAATTGGCTGGACTGGTCTCCTAAAGTCGACAACGCTGATCAACTTCATTTCAATGGAGTGATTGGCACTGCGGATGGCACACTGCTTCTGGCTTCGGAGTGGGGCACTATTTTTCGCTCCTCCACGGCTGGGGAGAGCTGGCAGGCCACAGACAGTGGTTATGAAGGAAGTTTTTTCGGGCTCGTGACGAACCCGGTTACCAGCAGTCTGTTCGCCTACGGGCTGCGCGGCACTATCTATCGCTCCACGGATGACGGATTGAACTGGGCCGAAGTGCAATCAAAGGCG
The DNA here is from genome assembly GCA_030591305.1 of Pseudomonadota bacterium. The sequence continues at coordinate 41,618 of JAUVBI010000001.1, read as the reverse complement.
CAGGGCAGCCTTTTTGGCGCCTGTGCCACGCGGGAAGGCCGCCTGACTTTCGTGGGCTCCAACGGCACCGTAACCCGAAGCGAAGATAACGGTGAGAATTTCACCGTTCTGGTGCAGGCCTTCTCCCTGGGTGTTTACGGCATTACTCCAACGACAGATGGGCACTATATGCTCAGCGGCGAAGGGGGCTCAAGGCCACTCATTGAATACTCTTCGGCTGTGGGGATAAACCCGTGAGCGCCAGGCAAACCGATAATAATATCGAGTATCCAGCCCTGGAGACCGCCCGCTTGCCGGAGCGACTGATTTTCTGCACCAACCGCCCTGGCCTGCTGCTGCTTTTTACCCTGTTAACTCTGTTTCTCGGTTACCAGGCCTACCATTTGAAACCCGATGCCAGCTTCCAGAAGTTGATACCCCAGAGCCATCCTTTCGTCCAGAAAATGAATGAGCATATCAAGGATTTGATGGCCAGCGGAGTCAGCCTGAAAGTCTCCGTGTCGGTGCGCGAAGGCAATATTTTTAACGACGAATACCTGTCCACCCTGGGGCAGATAGCGGATGAAATTTTCTATATTCCCGGCGTCAATAAAAACGGCCTGCTCAGCCTCTGGAGCCCCAATGTACGCTGGGTCATGGTTACCGAGGAAGGATTTGAAGCGGGCTCAGTTATTCCGCCGGACTACGATGGTTCCGAGACAAGTTTAAAGCAATTGCGCCTCAACCTGACTCGCTCCGGCATCATCGGGCGCATGGTGGCAAACGACTACAAGTCGACAATTATTGAGGTTCCGATCTACGATATGGACCCAACAACAGGCGAGCGCCTGGATTATCTGGCGTTTTCACGCAATTTGGAAAAGCTTGTTCGCCAAGGTTACGAGAATGACAATATTCACGTTCATATTATCGGTTTCCCCAAAATTGTAGGGGACCTGCTGGAGGGAATAGGCGCCATCGTTCTGTTCGCCATTCTAACCCTGTTTATCACTTTCATCCTGCTGGGCCTGTATACCCGGGATTTGCGTGCCACCCTCGCACCACTGGCCTGCTCCGTGATTGCGGTTGTCTGGCAACTGGGCTTGTTAAATTTACTGGGGTTTGGCCTCAACGCCTACTCCATACTCATGCCATTTTTAATTCTGGCAGTTGGCGTCAGTCACGGCGTACAGGTTGTTAACGCGATTGCCCTGCAAATGCAAAGTATAAGCGACCGCCTGCTCGCCGCCAGGTTGGCCTTTCGCCTGCTCTATGTTGCTGGGATGACAGCGTTACTCAGTGACGGCATCGGTTTCATTACTCTGCTTGTCATCGATATTGAAGTTATTCAGGAACTGGGTATCGCCGCCAGTCTCGGCGTGGCCGCCATCATTTTTACCAATCTGGTTTTGCTACCTGTAATCATGTCCTACATCGGCATACAGGAAAGGGGCTTAAGACATATGGCGGTTGACCCGGGTCATCACAACAAATTCTGGCACCTGGTATCTGCGTGCGCCACCCGTAAAGTCGCCATAGTATCCGTATTTATTGCCCTGCTTGGTTTTGGTGTTGGAATCGTCGGTGGGCAAAAAATAAAAATTGGCGACCTGGATGCAGGGGCCCCTGAATTGCGGGCAGACTCTCGCTACAACCTGGACAATGCATATATCACAGAAAATTACGCTGTTAGCACAGACATTCTGGTGGCAATGATAGAAACACCTGTCGAGGCCTGCGCCCTTTACGAGAACGTGGTTCTCATCGATAAATTCGGCTGGCATATGCAAAATGTGGAGGGCGTGCAGTCGGTCATTTCCCTGGCAGATGTTATTCGCCGTACCTCTATGGGCCTCAACGAAGGCAACCCACGGTGGCAAACCGTGTCCCGTAACCAGCGCGCACTGGATGGTGCGGCTGCCAATGTGCCCAGGGCATTGATGAATCTCAATTGCAGTCTGGCCATCGTTGCTATTTTCCTGGACGACCACAAGGCAGAAACTCTGGAACGAGTGGTGGCGGCAGCTAACACGTTTGCCCGGGAAAATAATAACGACCATATAAGATTTCAACTGGCTGCGGGAAACGCGGGCATTGAGGCCGCCACCAATGAAGAAATTGCAGTGGCGCAAAAGCAGATTCTCGTATTGGTTTACGTGGTAGTGGCTGCCCTGATATTTCTCAGCTTCCGCAGTATCGTGGCGGTGATTTGTATCATCATACCCCTGGCACTCACATCTGCACTGAGCCAGGCTTTGATGGCCGAGCTGGGCATAGGGATCAAAGTTGCCACACTGCCCGTAGTGGCCCTGGGAGTTGGGGTGGGCGTTGACTATGGCATTTATATTTACACCAGGCTCACCTATTACCTGAAGCAGGGCCTGGATATGAGGGAGGCTTACTACCAGGCACTTTCAACAACAGGACGTGCAGTTGCGTTTACTGGTTTCGCCCTTGCTGTAGGTGTTATTACCTGGATTATGTCGCCCATTAAGTTTCAAGCCGATATGGGCATGCTACTGACCTTCATGTTTTTATTGAATATGGTGGGTGCGCTTTGGCTATTGCCCGGCCTCGCGTATCTGCTGATTAAACCAAAAGATAGCTCCATGGATCTGGCCAACTGCCAGCAAGGAGCGGAGCCCTCATGAAAAAAAGCCTACAGAAAAATCGTCTAAGCCGGGTCATTGAAGGAACCGCCCTGATAGGGCTATGGGTGGCCTGCGCACAAGTACAGTCACTTGAATATGAATTCGATGAGTTCCTGCTCAATGTGGACACCACCCTGGGTGCCGCAGCCCAGTGGCGAACTGAGTCCAGGGACAAAGCATTGGCAGATGGCACGGCAGCGGGCAACTTCAATGACGGCAACAACAACTTTGACCCCGGCCTGATCTCCGCCCGCGGTAATATCATCCTGGAGGTAGGGGGCGAGTATAAAGACTTGTCATTTTTTATTCGCGGCGATGCGGTTTACGACTACGTCTACGACAATAACAATACCGATATAAGCGACAGCGGCTACCTGAGCTACAACAACGGTTTTTTCGGCGGGGGTAGCGTACAACAGGGCGAGTTTCCCCGGGACACTATCGCCGAGCACGGCCGCCGTACCCGACTACTGGATGCCTTTGTCAGTTATTCCTTCGGCCTGGGTGATCAGTCGGGGGCTGTCCGTTTTGGTCGCCAGATAATCAGCTGGGGAGAATCAACTCTTTTCTCCGGCATCAATGCCTTACAAAATCCGCTTGATGCCGTGGCAGCGTTGTCACCCGGGGTGGAGGTAAAGGAAATCTTCCTGCCTACCTCGGCCATCGATCTCAAGTGGGACTTCACCAATAACTTCGGGATAGAAACCTACTATAAGCTCGACTGGAAAAAATCCACACTGCCAGGCGTCGGTAGTTATTTCAGCAGCAGTGACACAACAGGCCCGGGTGCAGAGCGAATCCTCCTTGGCCCGCTGGGGTCCGGTGAGGTTCTACACCGCCTGGCGCCTGACGACGATGGCCAGTGGGGCCTGGCGGCCCGCTATATAAGCGACTATGGTAGTAACTTTGAGCTGTATTACACACGCTCCCATGCCAACATTCCCGGAGCCGAGGTCAATCTGGATTTGGCAACGTTCACCGGGACCACACGGGAAGTTTATGCCGGGGATATTGACGTCTGGGCGGGCAGCTTCAGTACTACGCTTGGAGAAGCCCAGGTTTATATGGATGGAGCCTATTCCGATAATATGCCCTTCATCGACTTGAGCTCGGTGTTGGGGGCCGATGGCATCCTCAAGCGAAGTAATGTGATGCGCGGTCATTACTGGCAACTGTCGGCCGGATTCACCGACATTTTTACGGCCTTTCCCTGGCTTGCTGAACAAATCATCCTGCTGGGAGAGGTGAACTACCAGGGCAACAACCTGGGTGGCAGCAGCCTGATTCCCCCACCGCTGGGCTTCAATGATCCCGGTACTAACATGGCGGTCACAGAAACGGCCTGGGGCTACTCTATTTTGGCGCGACTGCAGTATTTCTCGGTACTTCCCGGCATGGACATCACTGTACCTATAAGCTTTAAACACGATGTCGACGGTTATGGCAATGCAATTGCGCTCAATAACGGCCTGAAAGAAAATCAGAAGGTCGCCGCTATTGGAGTAGATGCCTTCTATCTGACGAACTGGCAGTTCTCTGCCAAATACGCCTGGTATTTCGGTAACGACAACCCCGAAGACAGGGTATTAAGCGATCGTGACAATATTGCAATCATTGTCAAATATACGTTCTAGAAACAAGTGGGAGAACAAAACCATGCATAATTCCAGACTGGCCATTATCGGCGGATTAGCATCGATATTGCTGACAATTAGCCTCGCTAATGCAAGAGTCTCAGAGGAGGAAGCGGCGCGCCTGGGCGCAGACCTGACACCCTTGGGTGGCGAGATTGCGGGCAACAAAGATGGCAGCATTCCCACATGGAGTGGCAAATGGAAAGGTGTACCACCGGGCCTTGTGTATGAGGGCCCGGGCAGTAAACCACCGGACCCCTATGCTGATGAAAAGCCACTATTCTCCATTACACCTGAGAACTACAGCCAGTACAAAGATCGCCTTTCCGAAGGACAGATCGCCATGTTTGATCGATATCCCACTTTTAGAATGGATGTTTACCCCTCTCATCGCGACTTTAGCTATCCCGATAAGATAATAAGGAAGGTCAGATGGAATGCCACCCATACAGTGCTCAGTAATGGGGTTGAGTCGGTTCAGAACTTCACTGGCGGTCTCGCATTCCCCCTTCCCGCCGGCCCCGAGGAAGTGATGTGGAACACCCGCACCAATACCTGCCACGCTTCCTTAAGTGGCAAGTACGATGGCTACGGTGTGTTTTCCAATGGTGAACGTGCTCACGACGCAGTCGAGTTCAAGCAGTCATACCCCTTCAATAACCCGGACAATCCAGTACCTACAACTGAGGATGTAGTAGGTGACAGAGTGGTGTACACACTGTCAAATCGGCTCTCACCACCGCGGAAAAAGGGCCAGATAACCGCGGTTCAGGATCCTCTTGATTACAAGGCAAACAACCGTAATGCCTGGCAGTACGATCCAGGTACCCGGCGCGTACGCAAAGCGCCCGCCATTGGCTATGACAACCCCGATGGCCCCGGTGGACTACAAACTATCGATGATCATAAGGGCTTCAACGGCGCTTTTGACAGATTTACCTACAAGTTGCTGGGAAAGAAAGAAATTTACATCCCCTACCACAACTACAAATTCAACAACCCGACCTATGGTAATCTTGATGATCACCTGACAAAATTTCACCTCAATCCGAAGTATATTCGTTTTGAATTGCATCGTGTATGGATCGTCGAGGGCAATCTGGCTCCTGGCAAGCGACACGCCTACAAAAAACGCCGCTGGTTAATCGACGAAGACAGCTGGAACCCGGTCATGTCAGAAAACTTCGACAGCCGTGAAAACCTCTGGCGAGTAGGCTTTTTTCTCTCCGATTACCAGTATGATGTGCAGTGTTACATCAAACACACTCAGGTGTTTCACGACTTACCTTCCGGGCACTACGTGAGTAACTTTATTACCCTTGACCGTAAAGAATTTGACTACACCGTTCCCTTTATGGGGCGGGATAAGTATACGCCAGCATACTTGCGAAAAGCTGCGAAGCGGTAAACAGAACAAAGCGCTACCAAACCTTTAGGCGCATGGCCGTTCCTGTAGGGCTCTTTGTCATTCCCGCGCAGGCGGAAATCGTAACAATGCTGGAACGACCTCTATTGAAGGCCGAGCGTAGCCGAATAATTCAGGCACTGGTTAAAGGCCAGCCATTGCTGCGGGGAAACCAGTCCCGTCAACTCCAGCCAGTACGGCATCTCCAGATAAAACGCGATATGCAGCCCTATAGTCATGCCGTTAATCCCTACCCTTGTGCCCTGTAAACTGACCCCACTGTGGTGCCATTCACTTATTTTTGGACGAACCTCTCCCCCACTGCATGGCAGCACATTGTCGGGACAGGTGTTTTACTTCAGTTGTTGCGTGTTACAGTTTGGAAAACTCATTGTTGAGATTGTACTGGCGCGAGGTCACATAGGACTCCATGCCCTCCACACGCCTGAGGGCTGCATCCAGGCGCTCCCTGGCACGTTTCAACCGCACTGAACCACTGTCGCTATAGCGGAAAACTTTTTTGGGGCGATAATTGTGGCGACGCTCATCGTACTCCATCTCCACCTCGACATCGGTATAGCGGTCATAGTCTTCAACACGCTCACCGGACTCGGTTCTACGAGAAGAGCGTGGCGACATTAAACACCAGGCACCGATATAAACCCATATGGCCAGCATGCCGGTAAACAGACATGCACCAATAAACATCAGGCGAATAACCCAGTGGGCTATATCCCAGTGATCGGCCAGGCCGGCACACACGCCAGCTACTTTTCCCTCGCGTGTATTTCGATAGAGGTTCATACCCCAGCCTGAACGCTTCCTGGATTGAATGCGGCTGCAGTTGTCTGCACATTCGCGGGTATAACTCTTCTGGCGTCTACGACGTTTCCTGCCCATGATTTACTCCTCGCCCCGCTCTTGGCGGTTCATCTTCTGCCGCCATTGAGGGTGGTCAGCATCCAAAATGGATTCCAAAGTCCCAATGCGGTCAGTCAATTTGTCTACAGTCTCGAGCATATGTTCAATAGATTCACGGTCTTCTTCGCTGAGGCTACGTGAGGATTTGTTAACACTGCGATAGTGCATAGAAATCCAGATGGGCGCCACAACAACCATGAACAAGATGGTCGGGACAAACATGAATTGAAAAAATTCCATTAACTCATTCCTTGGGCAGCTAAACCAGACACGGGTATGCTGCCATTAATAAGGCCAATAGCCAACTGGCTTACTTGGGCTCTTGTTGAGCAGCAGGTATAGACCCGCCACTCATTTTAGCCTTCAATCGCGCCAACTCAGCGTTGATACGGTCATCTTCTTCCAGGGCATTAATTTCAGCCGCCAGGTCCGGGTGCACTTCACGACCCATATCCATAACCTCTAACTGACTCTCCAGGTTATCCATACGGCGTTCAAACTTGTCAAAGCGTTGGAAAGCATTATCCAGAGCTTCCCGGTGCATCTGGCGCTTAACCTTAATGCGCGACTCCACTGTTTTGGTACGCATCAACAGGGTTTTCTGCTTGGATTTTGCATCGGTTAATTTTTTCTGTAGCTGGGCGACCTCGTCATTGAGTTGGGCAATATGCTCATCGGTAGCAGTGAGCTCTCCCTCTACGATAGCAAGTTCCTCTTCAATGGCGCACTTCTCCTGCAAAGCAGCCCGGGCCAGGTCTTCCCTGCCCTTATCGATGGCCAGCCTGGCTTTGTCTTCCCAGCTTTGGGCCTCGGCACGAACCTGATCCAGGCGTCTGGCAGCCGCTTTGCGATCGGCAAGTACTTTCGCAGACGAACTGCGAACCTCAACCAGTGTATCTTCCATCTCCTGAATAATCAGGCGGATCATTTTTTCAGGATCCTCCGCCTGATCCAGCAGTGCGCTGATATTGGAATTAATGATGTCGGTCATGCGGGAAAATATACCCATGGTGTCTCTCCTTTTATGTCACTAACTAAACGTGTTCACTGTGAGTACTGGCTGGAAGCCCAAGCCAGTACATAAATTCGATAACGGCAGCTATCTGAACGAAACTCCAGATCCCGGCGGTCACGCCAAAAAAAACGCTGGAGGTACAGCACAGGATCACCAGTGCCGAATAAATCATGAATCGTTCATCTAATGTTTTCATTGCTAGGCTTCCCTACGGTCATTTCTTTTACTTACGCACTTACTAATACATAAACCGTGCCAAGCTCGGTAAGCACCTGAAATCTATACTTATTTCGGGGACAGTTTACTTAATTCAAATTAATATACACCCACTTAAGGTTTTTTTAACCTTTTGAAAGGTTTATTTTACCTATCAATGGTATTATTAACCCATGTATAGACAACAAGAAAGTATGGTTGGAAATTCAGCGGCACTGGCCCTTGCGCTGGAGCGTGTGTCACAACTCGCCCCCATTAACCGCCCTGTCATTATTCTAGGGGACCGGGGCACGGGTAAGGAACTGATTGCCGAGCGCTTACACTTTTTATCGCCGCGATGGGATAAACCCTTCCTCAAAGTAAACTGTGCCGCTATCGCAGAACAGTTACTGGAATCGGAGCTGTTTGGCCACGAGCCGGGCGCCTTTACCGGGGCCGCTCGCACCCATCACGGCAGGTTCGAGAGGGCCGATGGCGGCACCCTGTTTCTGGACGAACTGGGAACCATGTCCACAGGGCTGCAGGAAAAACTGTTGAGATTGGTTGAGTACGGTGAATTCGAGCGCCTGGGGGGCCAGAAAACCCTTCACGTGGACGTGCGTATTATCGCCGCAACCAACGGTGACCTGCAGCAGATGGCGAAAGAGCGTAAGTTTCGTGAGGACCTGCTGGACCGGTTGAGTTTTGACGTTATACACCTACCCGCCCTGTCACAACGACGTGAGGACATCCCCGAACTGGCACAGCACTTCGCCATACAAATGTGCACGGAACTCGGTTGGGAATATTTCCCGGGGTTTACCCCAGAGGCCCTTGCATCACTGGATGACTACGGCTGGCCTGGAAATGTACGGGAACTCAAGAATGTGGTGGAGCGTTCGCTCTATCGCTGGGCAGACCCAACGTCCGCAGTGGGCCATGTTGTTCTAGACCCATTCCAGTCGCCCTATTCCACAGAGCTATCCGTGCAGCCTTCTACAAAGCCACCAGCAGCGGTTGATGTCAGCACCGCTCAATTCGACACTGGAAAACCAGCTGAACTGGGTTTCAGTGATCGCATTGAGGCCCTGGAAAAGCAATTATTGGAGGAAGCACTGGTGCAAAACGGGCATAATCAAAAGCGTACCGCAGAGGCGCTAGGGCTGAGTTACGATCAGTTACGGGACATGATTCGCAAGTATGAACTGACCCGCAGGACGCGCCGTCATTGAATTTTTGGTTTTGGAAACAGGATATGTCAACCAGCTATACCTACCCCTCTGCACTGCCCAGGGTCATTGATACTCTGGGCAGTGAGGATTTCTCCCCCGCCCTGCTTGAATTTATTCGTGCAGCGGCCAACTTCGACAGCGCGGTCATCATGGCCTACCCTGACACAAGCGCCCTGCATGTCATCCACAACGCATTACACGATGGCGATCAATCTGGCTTTGACAATGCTTACCGCAATCGCCTGTGGTTACTCTCTCCTTTGTACCTCAGTGCAAAATCTGGCATGCGAGGTTTTTTTCATATTCTGGATATCGCATCGAACAATTTTCAAAATAGCGAGTATTACAAGCTTTACTACCAGTCTAACGGGGTTGTGGACCAGGCCGTGTTTTTGCTGGAAAGCGGCAATGGCTCACCCATTGCCGTATCTCTGGAGCGCACACCGACACTGCGAGCGTTCAGTAAAAAGGACAAGATGAGACTTGGGGAAATAACGGCAACTGTCGCGGCACTGGTACAAAAGCAGTGGCCCACCGGGGTTACCACCCGCAACAATAGCCCAACTGAAGCTCGGAAAACTAATCTCCATCTGCACGTGGATAACTTGCTACAGCAATTTGGCAGCAGCTACCTGACACCCAGGGAACGCGATGTGGTACAGCTTATCCTGAAAGGATACCCCTCCAAAACGGCAGCCCAGCAGTTGGGCATCAGCACACAAACCGAACAGGTTCACCGCAAAAATATCTACCATAAGCTGGGTCTTTCCTCCCACGGAGAATTGTTCTCACTGTTCTTTGATGCGCTGGTGCAGCCCGGTTCCGGTTCGAGTGACCCTCTGGCTGGCCTGTTGGGCCGCCCAACAACTACCTAAGTTCAGGTATAGCATCAAAGCACCGCAATACTTACAATTCTCCTATACTTCACCAAACTTGCCAGCGTAAGGACATTGTCATGCCTCTCTCTCTCTCGGACCCCACGTTGCTTAAAGCCCAGGCCTACATCAACGGCCAGTGGGTAAATGCTGATAACGGCGACACCTTCCCGGTTACAAACCCCTCCAACGGTGAGCTTATTATCAACGTTGCCAAGCTCGGTGCCACTGAAACAGCCCGCGCCATCGCCGCCGCCGATAAAGCCATGAAGGGGTGGAAGGTACTTCCCGCAAAGACCCGTTCAAACATTCTGCGCAAGTGGTATGACCTGATGATGGAGAGCCAGGAAGACCTGGCCATTATCATGACCGCCGAACAGGGAAAGCCCCTGGCCGAATCCCGCGGTGAAGTCGCCTACGGCGCCGCCTTTATGGAGTGGTTCGGGGAAGAAGCAAAACGCATTAACGGCGATGTAATACCCGGCCCTTCCTCGGACAAGCGCATTGTTTGTATCAAGCAACCCGTTGGTGTGGTGGCTGCGATTACACCGTGGAACTTCCCCAATGCCATGATCGCCAGAAAAGCGGCCCCAGCCCTGGCGGCTGGTTGCACCATAGTGATTAAACCTGCCAGCGAAACACCTCTTTCCGCCTTTGCCATGGCAGTGCTGGCCGAGCGCGCTGGTGTGCCCGCCGGTGTTCTCAACGTAATTGCCGGGGACTCTTCCGCTATTGGCGGTGAAATTACGTCCAACCCCACAGTGCGCAAGCTAACTTTTACCGGCTCCACTCCCGTGGGAAAAATGCTGGAAGCACAATGTGCCGCCACCATGAAAAAAACCTCCATGGAACTGGGTGGTAACGCACCCTTTATTGTTTTTGACGATGCCGACCTGGATACCGCCGTACAGGGCGCCATCATTTCCAAGTACCGCAATGCCGGGCAAACCTGCGTCTGCTCCAACAGACTGTTTGTGCAAGACGGTATTTACGATGCCTTCGTCGAAAAGTTCGTCAAGGCCGCAGCAGAGATGATGGTAGGTGATGGCTTCCAGGAAGGCGTCGTCGTCGGCCCCCTGGTTAACAAAACTGCCGTCAATGACGTTGACAGCCTGGTGCAGGCATCGGTAGATGCCGGTGCCAACGTGGCACTGGGTGGCAAGCCACACAAACTGGGAGGTTGCTTTTACCAGCCTACCGTATTGACTGAAGTGACTTCTGACATGGCTGTGTTCCGCAATGAAATATTCGGGCCGGTAGCACCCATAGTAAGGTTTACCACTGAAGAAGAAGTGATCGCCATGGCCAACGATACCGAGTTCGGCCTGGCCTCCTATTTTTACACCCGGGACATTGGCCGGGTATGGCGCGTAGCCGAGGCACTGGAATACGGCATCGTCGGCATTAACGAGGGCATTATTTCCAACGAAATGGCACCCTTTGGCGGCGTTAAGGAATCCGGTTCGGGTCGCGAGGGCTCCAAGTACGGCATCGACGACTACGTGGAAATTAAATACATGCTGATGGGCGGCCTGGACCAATAATTACCCGCCCTGTAGAGAAAAAGGAACTTAATATGACCGACCTGAACTTTGAAAACTGGTGGCAACCGTTTACCAACAACCGCGCCTTCGCCGAAAACCCCCGCATGTTCACCCGTGCCGAGGGCTGTTTTTTGTACACAGATGACAATCGCCAAGTGCTGGATATTACCGCGGGCCTGTGGTGCTGCAATATTGGCCACGCACGCAAATCTGTGGCCGATGCGGTACACGCCCAACTGATGCAGATAGATTTTGCCCCACCCTTCCAGTTCGGCACGCCCCCGGCATTCCAGTTTGCCGAGCGCCTGATGAAACATACTCCCGAGGGTATCAACCGTATCTTCTTTACCAACTCCGGTTCTGAAGCTGTGGACACTGCACTGAAAATTGCCCACCTGTACCAGCAGACTCGAGGCAAAGGTAGCAAAACACGCTTTATCTCCCGGGAACAGGGCTACCACGGGGTGAATGTCGGTGGTACATCCATGCAGGGCCTGCCCAATAATCGCCAGGGCTTCCCCGTACTGGAGCAAGTAGACTGGTTGCCCGGCATGCTGGACATAAAAAGAAATGCCTTCACCCGGGGCGCACCGGAGCATGGCACCCAGGAAATGACCAACGCTTTTGAAGCCATCATAGCAATGCGCGGTGCCCAGTCTATTTGCGCCGTCATCATCGAGCCTATCTCCGGGGCAGGTGGTGTGGTGGTACCCCCCACCGGCTACCTGAAGCGTATTCGTGAGCTGTGTGACGAACATGACATCCTGTTGATTTTTGACGAAGTGATCACCGGCTTCGGTCGCACCGGATCCTCCTTCGCCGCAGTAGAATTTGACGTGATTCCCGACATGATGACATGCGCCAAGGGTATCAATGGCGGCACCGTTCCCATGGGTGGTGTATTCGTCAAAGACAGCATTCAACAAAGTATTTTTGACAATACCCCCACAACGGTTCCCGAATTTTTCCACGGCAATACTTACGCCGGCACACCTGTTGCGGCCGCGGCGGGCCTGGCCTCCCTGGACATCTATGAAAATGAGGGGCTGTTTACCTGTGGCAGTGGCGAAAAAGGCCAGTACTGGGAAGATGCCCTGCACACCCTGCGCGACCTCCCCCAGGTTATCGATATTCGCAACTACGGCCTGCTGGGCGCGGTGAGTTTTGATTCTGGCAATTTACCTGCCAAGTCGCTGGGGCCAAAAATTCACCAGCGCTGTTACGAGAATGGTTTGATGTGCCGCCCGGTGGGAGACCATATGGTGATGTCGCCACCACTGTGTATCACCCATAAAGAAATTGATTTGTTTGTTGAAATCTTCAGAAAGAGTGTATTGGAAGTGCTGGCTTAATCAATCGCCAGTTCTCCCGCCTGCAAAGTTCGGGCACATACACCCAGCAATAACGCCGCTTCCTTCTGGGTCAGGCGACTCTCCGTCCAACCCCGACATAATAACAGGCTGTCTTGTAGCCGATAGACGACGCGTGCTGCTGTGTCGTAGAGCCATCGCCCACAAGCAGGCCTATGGACACTTCCTGTACGATCAATACTACACTCATACACATTCGGAATACTGCCATGACATTGTCTCCGCCCGCCCCCAGGAAGCTTTTACACACACGTTCACTTTCTTTTAGTGGATACCAACGCAAAGATAACTTATGGGATATAGAGGCACACCTAACGGATATAAAAACCTACACCCTCGACGGCGGCAGTGGGGAAATAGCCGCCGGCACACCTCTGCATGAAATGTTCCTGCGGGTCACTATGGATGACAACATGGAAATCATAGCAATTGAGTCCAGCCTAGACCACTACCCTCTTCCTACCTGCCCGGAGGTCAGCTCCAATTACCAATCTCTTGTAGGCCTTAAAGTAGGCAGGGGCTGGCGGGATGCAGTGAGAAAACATGTAGGCGGCACCCGGGGCTGCACCCACATTACCGAAATGTTTTTTCCTCTCGCCACGGTTGCCATACAAACCATTGGTCACGCCTTGAGCGTCAAGGCAGGGCAGGAACCTACACCAAAGACTCGACCACGCAGGCTTGATGGCTGTTACTCCTGGGCCACAGACTCCCCCGCTGTAAAGAAGTACCATCCAGAATATTATACGGGGTCATAGTTATCGTGGGCCGCATCATCGGACTATCGTCTAGCTATGCTTAGCCATTTCCAAATCTGGACAGTTTTACACGCCAATCAACTCATTTAGTTAATCAATAGTTTCCTGGACCCATTTCATGCTTATGGGCGCCACGATTGCACGTAGTCTGCCACAGGGAGTGGCTTTAGTATTTTTATTGTCATGGGTGCTCCCATGTAGAGCAGCCCCACAAGTCACTCTTCCCTGTCCTGGGACGACATGTCTGGCTTGTCATTAGAAACGCTTCAAGCATAAGCTGACCCAACTCCGCCCGGGTATCCCCCTCAACCAGGAGAAATCGCCAAGGCTTCAATCGGTGATGGTCACTTGCTCGTAAACCCGTTTTTAATATGCGCCAGGCATATATAACAATAAGCCCGTGTAGATCAGGGAGGGGCGATCATTACCGACCACATGGACGTGCATTTCCTGTGATATCAAGGTGCCGCCTTTGTGCTCACGCACATTGGCAAACCTGGCACGCGCATGAATTGTTGATCCCGACGGCACAGTGGCCAGGAAACGGAAACTTTCGGCGCCATAATTAACGCGGCTACTTTCACCTACAATATTAAAATTGTAGCTGGGTTTCACTTTGGGCATCAACGCAATGGTCAACAGTCCATGTGCAATGGGGCCCCCAAATGGACCCTGGACAGCTTTTTCAACATCGACGTGTATCCACTGCTGATCCCCGGTGATATCGGCAAATTCCTGGATCATATCCTGCGTGACGGTGACCTCTGGCCCCCAATCAGAAAAGTCGTCACCGATCATTTTTTGCAATTCATCCAGGTCATCAAAATGAATATCCGGCATTGTTATCTCCTTGGTGGTATTAGAATAAAGTTAGCGGGGGGGCGCATACAGCATGACTGCCTTGTATATCAGCGATGGTCGATCATTACCCACCACATGCATGGCAACTTCCAGGGAAACGCGAGTGCCCGATTTATGCGGCTCAACAGCGGTAACGCGAGAGTGGGAATGCACTCTGGAACCGGCCAACACGGGTGCCAAAAAACGAATTCCATCGGAGCCATAGTTCACTGTATTTCCCTGCCCTACAGCCACATAAGTGGCAGCCGGACGAACCTTGCTACTCAAAGAAAGCGTCAGCAGGCCGTGTGCAATAGTGCCGCCGAAGGGGCCTTTGGCTGCTTTTTCCTCATCAACATAGATCCATTGATGGTCCCCCGTCAGATCGGCAAAGCGCTGAATCAAATTCTGAGTGACCTCAAACTCAATCCCCCAGCCCCCATATTCTTCACTGATCTCCTCTCTTAGCGTCTCTAAATCGTCAAACTGTATTTCGCGCATATCATCCTCTTGCTTTTGAAATATCGATAAATATTGTCGTTTACTTAAGTGTTGTTTTGTCAGCGTGGATCGGCCATTTTCCCAGGCGCTCCTCCAGCAATGCTGATCGGCGTAACTTTCCAGCATCGTTGCGAAGAGGCTCATGCACAAACTCGAACGTTTTCGGCATTTTGTAGTATACAAGGCGCTCTTTTATATGTGCCTTTAATGAAATCTCCACCCTCACCTTTTTTACAAAACCCCAGATCTTCCAGCGTACTGAGTGCAGTAATCGTAAAGGAGTCATAAACCATTGCCAGGTCAATTTCATCCGGTGTCACTCCCGCTTGTTCAAACGCCCTCGGGCCTGACTTGGCAGCACCTGTGATGGTCAAGTCATCGGCGTTGCGACGAAATTTAATTGACTCTCCCGCTCCCAGCACCCATACCGGCCTGGTTTTACAATCTCGCACAATATCCTCAGCGGCGAGCACAATGGCTCCCCCCCCATCCGATGTCATACAACAATCCAGCAGGTGTAAAGGGTCCGAAATAAGGGGGGATGCCAATACGTTATCGATGACTAATTCAACCGGGCCGCCCCTCAAATTAAGGTCTTTAATCGCCTGTACAGCATCGGGGTTGCGAAGCGCATGGTAGCGCGCATCTACTGCAATCTGTGCCATATCCTCACTTTTGATTCCATGATCGTGCATATAGCGCATGGCCATCATTGAGTAATCAGAAACCACTGTGGCACCATAGGGATCTTCCATATTCGCAAAAGGGTCGGGGGGGCCCATTTCAAAGTATCGAAAACCCGTCCCTATTGAAGTCATGGCGCTCTTGTGCATCTGACCATAGGTTAAAAGTGCTACATTTGCCCTGCCCAGCGACAGGTCGCGCAGTGCATGTGAGACATGAAATTCAAATGAGCTTCCTCCAACCTGGGTTGTATCGAGTACTTTTAAGTCGAGATCGAAATACTCAGGCATGTAAAATCCCTGCCATATTTGTGCATCGCCATCATCATAGAGTGCGTCTACATCTCTCCATGTGAGGCCCGCATCATCCAGCGCTTTTGCAGCTGACCTGGACTTGATATGCATGCCATTGATTTCGCCACGCACAAACCTTGAGGGCCATTCATGAATCCCTACGATGGCGACTCGTCGTTGCTTCATGTCAGCCCGCTTCGGTCAGGTTTTTTCGGCCTTCTACCGACGCCTGAAAAGACCTGGGCATAAGGTCAAAGACCTCATCGAACTGCCAGGGACCGGTAGAAATTATTTGCCTCTGAATTTCAGGATTACTCCACAGCGATATGCGATTTTCCTGCGCACCAATCATGCGACCGTTCAACCATCTGGACTCCGCACTTGCTATATAAAGGATTGCCGGAACCATTGCGTCAGGGGAGCGCAGCTCCTTATTCGCACGGCGTTCCATATCGACGCCTGCTTCACGTAATTTTTCATCGGAAATCGTGTCGACCATGCGGGTGGCGCCAGGAGAAATGCAGTTGGAGGTGACTCCGTATTTTGACAGCGCGTTGGCACAGGACATGGTAAAGCCATAAATTCCCATTTTTGCAGCTGCATAGCTTGGTTGTGTAGGTGCGCCGTATATTCCTGCAATAGAGCTAAAGTTAATAAGGCGATAGTTCCCCTCGCGTTTTTCTCGCCAGTAAATAGACGTATTTTTACTGGTATTAAAACAGCCTTTCAGATGTACGCGAATGACACGGTAAAATCTCCTATACTAAATTTGGATACAAGATTATTTTCAAGGAATAATAATTCGACCCGGCTTTCATAGCTGGCGCAATGACGACAGTAAATATCCGGGGCAGAGTACATTTTCCAACAGTCGATTCGAAGCGATGCAAAAGGCTACAAATACACCTCACAACAATGCTTCCTGAGAAAAATATGCTATATATTAAGGTGTTTTTAGCGAGCCTTCAGCACTATGAACTAACTCGCTATCTCCCCTCTGATGACATAGCTCCTTTTGTTGAAAATTACTGGATTGCGAACTGGGATTTGACTGACGCTGAACCCTATATTCAGGGCAACCTTCCGCAGCCTTGCCAGAACATATTAATCAACCCAAATTCAAAGTCTGGGATATTTGGTATTCAGACCGGTAAATTCAGCTACAAATTCGAGGGTCGTGGCCGTATTTTTGGTATAAAATTCTGGCCCGGTGCGTTCTATACTTTTTACAAAAAACCGGTCAAGAACCTGGCGGACAGACTGATCCCTATTGCCGACACTTTTGGTGCCAGCGATAAAGAACTTGAACAGGAACTGCTTGCCACAACAAATTTTTCAGAAATAACCCATCACATCGAGAATATCCTGCGCAAACAGTCACCCCTACTTGACTCAAAAGCCATAGAGGTGCGAAAGGTAGTGGAGTACATAGAACAAAATAGAGACATTGTATCGGTATCAATGTTGGCCGAAGTATTTTCCCACTCGCCACGCACCCTGCAAAGGCTGTTCGATGTCTATGTTGGCATGAGCCCAAAATGGGTTATTGATCGATATCGAATGCGGGAGGCGGTAGCAGAGCTAAATGATAATGCCAGTATCAGTATCGTCGAGCTATCCAACAGGCTGGGCTATTTTGACCAGGCGCATTTCACAAAAGCTTTTTCCAAGTTAGTGGGCTACCCGCCCTCTCGATACAACTTCAAGTAGCATACCCCTGCTCGCTCCGGTTACCACGGCTACAAGACCTGAATTATTGCGCCTTATATCCTTGGTCAAGGGTTAAACCCCTACTTTGCCCTCAAGCATTTGCAGCTTTCCAGCCTAAGAGAACGACCCTCTTACTGCCCTGTTTTAATCTCCCTGAACGGAACAGCTTTGTCCAATCGTGGTTCCGGTGGTAACCCCAACACACGCTCCGCTATAACGTTACGCAAAATCTCATCGGTACCACCGGCCACCCTCACACCCGGTGAAAACAAATAGGCGTACTGCCAACCAGCCCTCTTGTCAGTTTCTTCGGCGTCGTCCAGGGCGCCGGACAGACCCTGCAGCTCCATGCCCAGAGCGCTCATTTCCTGTCGCATTTTGGCACTGACCAATTTCCCCAGCGCCGCACTCGGCCCTGGAGATTCGCCTTTGGACATTGTCGTGAGGTTACGATAGCCACTGAACTTCAGAGCGTTTGATCGAATATAGTAATCCGCCAGTTGCTCCCGCACGCCTTCATTTTCGATTGCCGGCCTGCCATCTTCAGTGACCCTGGCAGCCAGCTGGAATAAATCTTCCAGGGACACGCCACCCGCACTGTTCTGGGTAATGGATGCACGCTCATTCATCAGTGTCATTATGGCGACACCCCAGCCATTTCCCACATCTGAAATTCGATTGGCATCCGGTATGCGCAAATCAGTAAAGTAGACCTCATTAAAGTTGGCATCACCGGTCACCTGGCGTATTCGCCGCACTTCGATACCCGGGCTGGTCATATCTACAACAAAAAATGTGAGTCCGGCATGTTTGCGCGCATCGAAATCGGTTCGTGCAAGTAGAATGGCCCATTTTGCATAGTGCCCCCCGGAGGTCCAGATTTTTTGTCCGTTAACAAGCCATTCGTCACCGTCTTTTACCGCTTTGGTGCGCAGGGATGCCAGATCGGACCCGGCCGACGGTTCACTGAACAATTGACACCATATCTCGTCACCACGCGCACATTTTGGCAGCCACTGATTTTTCTGCTCAGGCGTTCCGTGGTGCATAAGTGTTGGAGCGGCCATGCCGATCCCGATGGTGAAAATTTCCGGAGGCACACGAAACTTTGCTTCCTCCTGCTGCCAAATCACATCCTCCATGGTTGTACCACCCCGACCGCCGTATTCCTCCGGCCAGGTAATGCAAGCCCAGCCCGCATCAAATTTTTTCGCCTGCCAATCCTGGGATGCCTTGATTTGAGCGGGATCTTCGCGGTCCGCAGCACTGGTGGGAATGTCACCCTCTCCCCATAACTCTGCATTCTCTTTCAGCCAAGCGTAGACTTGACTGCGAAAAGCGGCCTCTTCCGGTGAGTCATTAAAATTCATGTGCCTGTACTCTCCTGTATGCGATCAATAAGTTTGCTTTTCCAGTTTCTTGCGGTGCCAAGAGAAACTGACAATAATTTGGCTCGCCGGATAAAGAGGTGGCAGTCATACTCCCAGGTAAAGCCTGCTCCTCCATGTATATGCAAGGCATCTTCAGCAGCATTGTCATAGGCCTCCGTAGCACTGATGCGCGCGACAGCAGCGGCAATAGGCAGTTCATCCGAGTCGTTTTCCAGAGCCCATACGCCGTGGTAGGCGTTGGAGCGAGCCAGCTCAAGAGCGACATAAATGTCGGCAAGCTTGTGCTTTATCGCTTGAAAGGAAGCAACGGGGCGACCAAATGCATAACGCTGCATGGCAAATTCTCTGGCGACTTCCAGACAGCGCTGACCGCCTCCCAGTTGCTCAAAAGCCAAAAGTACGGCAGCCCTGTCCATCAGTTGGGTAAGCAGAGCGGTACCTCCAGCAATATCTCCCAAGCGCTGCGCCTTAAGGCCGCTAAATGTCATTGCACCCTGCGAGCGGGACTGGTCCAGCGACCTCAAAGCTGTACGTATCACACCTTTCTCACGCAGATCAGTGATCGCAAGCACCATCTGGCCATCTTCCATACAGGTAACAACCGCAATATCTGCGATGTCACCGTCCAGTACGGGCTTTTTGGTTCCACTAAGTTGACCGTCGATTAGCACCGTGGAAAACGATGCTGCGTTACGAACATACAGGTCTTCCTGTGAGGCGAAGCAAGCAATGAGTTCGCCGCTGGCGAGACCGGGCAGATATTGCAGCTTTTGATCTTCACTACCCGCCAACAATATGGCTGTGGCTGCCAGATAAATTGAACTTGAAAAAGGCACCGCTGCGAGCGAGCGCCCGACCTCCTCGGCGATGACGGCCAACTCTAACTGCCCCATACCTGAACCACCGTACTGCTCTGGAATGGCAGCACCCAGCCAGCCCAGCTCTCCCATGGAGGCCCATAACGGCTTGTCATAGGCCTGATCACCCTCAAATATGTCGCGCACGCGTTTGAGAGAGCTTTGCCCCTCCAACATCTTGCGACACTCCTGCTGCAAAAATTTTTGATCGTCAGAAAAGTCAAAATCCATAGGTTTTCCAATGTTGATGCATCATAGTAAAATTATTTGGCGGCGCGCTGCAGGCCTGTAGCAAGCATTTGCGGTACCCGTTCTGCCATGCGGGCAAAACGTTTGTCCTTCGAATCGCCACGTTTGTAGCGGGCATAGATTTGCTGTCCCACGACAGCTGATTTCCACAGTGCAAAGGCCTCATACCAGGCGATTTCGTCAAGCTTTGCCCCGGACTTATCGGCATAGTATTCGGCGATTTCTTCGCGCGCGGGAAACCCCGGTTTTGCAAAAATAGACAGGGCACTGACTGCATTGTTACCGGTTTGCCCCTGGGCCTCTGTCCAATATGCCAACAGTGTTCCAAGGTCGACCAGAGAGGGGCCAATTGTGGTCATATCCCAGTCAAACAGTGACGTCACCCGGTCGGGGCTGGAAGGGTCGAATTGGCAGTTATCCAGCTTTGGGTCATTGTGAATCAGGCTAAAGTTCGAGTCGGCCGGGATGTTAGACGCCAACCAGTTCGCCAATCGATCAAAGTCTGGCAGTTCCTCTGTTTTTGAGAGCTCCCAACGCTTGGACCACCCGGACAGTTGCCGCCCAAGAAAGCCGTCCGGGCGCCCCAGATTTGCAAGGTCTGCTGCCCTGTAGTCCGCCCTGTGAAGGTCGATAAAAGCATCCACCAGGGCAAAACTCACGCGCTGCCCAACGTTTTCGTGGTGACTCATCTCCGCGGGAATATCAAATCGAATCACCGACCCCTCGCGTCGCTCCATGACAAAAAATTGAGCGCCAATCAAGGCCGTGTCCTCGCAGTGTAAAAATGCCCGGGGGGCGCGATTATAGACCTGCCAAAGGCGTGAAAGTACTTTAAACTCCCGGCCCATATCGTGAGCTCCGGGCCCAACCTTGCCCAGGGGGGGGCGCCGCAAGACAAACTCGCGCCCACTCATTTTTAACAGGTAAGTGAGGTTGGCCCGCCCACCCGGGAACTGGAATACTTCCATCGCAGTGGGGGCACGCTCCAGGCAGAGCGCGTCAGCTCTGCTGGAGAGATAGTCAAGTACCGCCTCCTCGTTGAACTCCTCACCCTCACGAATATCCGCAATATCCGAGTCGGGCCCTGTGCTTGAAGTTTCCATGACTACGACGGAAGATCCATTTCTGCATACTCAAAGAGATGTGGGTGGCTTTCCCTCATCTTTTCCAGCTGGCTGGGCCTGTGGTCGCGCGGCCACAAGCCTTCCTGTGGCTCGTATTCCCTGAGAATCAGGCGGGCTATCGTCACTTTATGGACTTCGCTGGCACCATCCGCAATGCCCATTGCAAGTGCAACCTGCAACATGTCGAAGAACGGCATTTCATTCGACAGACCCAGGCCACCATGTAATCGCATCGCACGAACAACCACATCCTGAAATATTTTTGCTGTCGCAATCTTAACCCCGGCAATTTCCTTGCGCGCGTTGTGCCCGCCAACCTGGTCTACCGTCCAGGCGGCATACAGCACCTGTAGCCGGAACTGTTGAATTTCGATCCAGGAGGTAGCCAGCACATCCTGTACCATTTGCTTTTGTGACAGCAATTCACCATGCGATCTGCGGCTCAGGGCACGCTCGCACATCATATCGAGACAGCGTTGAATTACCCCTATCGTGCGCATCGCGTGATGCAGACGCCCACCGCCCAATCGTGTCTGGGCGATCACAAAGCCATTGCCCTCTCCGCCCAGCAAGGCGTCGGCAGGCACGCGAACATTGTCATACCTCACATAGGCGTGCGAGCCTTCCACGGCCGTCTCCGGTCCCAGTCGCACATTGCGAATTATATTGACGCCCGGTGTATCCTTGGGCACCAGAAACATCGACGCCGCATTCTTGATCGGTGCATCCGGACTGGTGATAACCATGACAATGGCAAATTTGCAGTAGCGCAAATTGGAGGAGAAGTATTTTTCTCCATTGATAACCCACTCGTCACCATCGCGTACAGCGGTACAGGTAAATTCCCGGGGGTCGGAACCACTTTGGGGCTCTGTCATCGAGAACGTAGAATTTATCTTGCCCTCCAGCAGTGGCATCAAGTACTCGTCTTTTTGTTCCTGTGTACCGTAGTGCGCAATAATTTCTGCGTTACCTGAATCCGGGGCCTGTGAGCCGAACGTCCAGGGGGCCCAGACTGAGCGCCCGATAATTTCATTCATCAGGGCAAGCTTTAACTGGCCATATCCCTGTCCACCCAATGCCGGGTCAAGATGGCAGGCCCACAGCCCTTTGGCTTTTACTTTCTCCTGTAAGGGACGCAATACGTGCTCGTGGGCTGGGTGGCTCTTGTTGCGGTATATTTCTTCCTGAGCCAATACCACATCCAGAGGTTTCACTTCGGTATCGATAAATTCACGAATCCAATCCAACTTTTCCTGAAACTCAGGTTCTGCACTAAAACCCCATGCCATGAGTACTTACTCCCTCTATAAGTTAATTTACATCTTCAATTTTTCTAAACTGCCAGTCCCGCCGGGTCGTTAGACTCCTCAACCAGCTTTCTAATGATGGGCCCCAACACCTGGGGATCCCATCTCTTTTCCTGTTCAATGCGCGGTCCATGGGTCCAGCCCTCCGCCACACGAATTACTCCGCCACGCAGTTCAAATACACGCCCGGTAATTCCCTCTGACTCGGTGCTTCCCAACCATACGACTGCTGGTGCGACATTATCCGGATGAGTAAAATCAAACTCCCCCTCTTTACGGTCTGCCCCGTAGCCCAGGTCTTCTGTCATTCTGGTACGCGCCGCTGGAGATATTGCATTCACGGTAATATCGTAACGTGACAACTCTTTGGCGGTTATCAATGTAAAAGAAGCAACACCGGCTTTGGCCGCACCGTAGTTACTCTGTCCTATATTGCCAAAAAGGCCAGAGCCGGACGCCGTGTTAATAATGCGCGGACTCGCCACGGGCGTGCCTGCCTTGGCCTGGGCCCGCCAATAATTTGCGGCGTGATGGCTGGGTGCAAACGTGCCCTTCAGCAGCACCTTTACAACAACATCCCATTCCGGTTCGCTCATGTTAATCATCATGCGATCACGCAATATACCGGCATTGTTTACCAGCACATCCAGCCGCCCAAAATGATCCACGGCAGCCTGTATCATTTCACTGGCTTGTTCCCAATTGGCTACGTCGGCACCGTTAGCGATGGCTTCGCCCCCCATCGCCTTGATTTCCTCGACCACCTGCTGTGCTGAGCTCAGGGAGCCACCTTCGCCACTAACATCACCGCCTAAATCATTAACGACAACTTTTGCACCCTGACGAGCAAACTCCAGTGCGTGCCC
The DNA here is from genome assembly GCA_030591305.1 of Pseudomonadota bacterium. The sequence goes on along the minus strand of JAUVBI010000001.1, from coordinate 18,214 downwards.
GCGGCCAACGCCACGGCCTGCGCCAGTAACAATAACGACCCGACCTTCACAGATTCCAGCCATGAATTTTTCTCCTGATTATTTGATTTTTTTGGCAGCGCCAGGAATAGGCATTGCCCTGGCGATTATCGGGCTTTAAAGACCGGCTTTCGCTTTTCGATAAACGCTTTTGGACCTTCCACAGCATCTTCTGTGGCCAGAATTTTGTTTGCAATTTCATCTTCGATTACATAAGCCTCTTCCAACGATAGCCCATTGGTTCGCACGACAGCCTCCTTACAGGCCCGCACGGCGAGAGGCCCATTACTCGCAATTTTGTCAGCAAGCTCTTTTGCTCTGCCCAACAATTGCTCCGGGGGAACAATTTCATTAATAAACCCGGCCTGCAAAGCCTGCTCCGCCGTAATAAAATCGCCCGTCAACAAAATATACATCGCCGTGGCGTAGGGCATCTGTCGTGCAAGACGGGTAAGAGAGCCACCGCCCGGCGCCAGACCGTGCTTTACTTCCGCCAGGCCAAAAATTGCCCCCGGTGCGGCTATACGAATGTCCGTACCCTGTAAAAACTCGGTTCCGCCCGCGATGGCCAGGCCGTTTACGGCGGCGATTATCGGCTTGTACGTTGGATTGTTACGTTGCAATGCCCGGTACAAAATACTGGGGTCTGCCACCATGCGTTCATCCCACTCGTCCTCGGGGCCGCGAGAGCCGGTTAGCAAGGGCACCAGAAGTCCCAGGTCTGCCCCCGCACAAAATGCTCCCGCCTCTGTGGTGCCGGTCAGTAACGCGACACGCATTTTGGGATCTGCATCAAAATCTTCCCACGCATCTACCAGACGACAGAGCATTTCCGGGCTCAGAGCATTTTTTTGTTTAGGTCGATTCATCGTGAGAATAGCGACACCGTTATCGAGCTTTTCATAAATCAAATCAGTCATTGTTAAAACCTTTTAGTTCATCCTTGAGTGAATGTTTAGTATGAGCGCGGTAGACCCAGAACATGCTCGGATATATGGTTGAGGATCATTTCCTGTGGCACCGGACCCAGCTGTGCAATACGAACTTCTCGCCAATATCGGCAGACGCCGTACTCCTCCGCCATACCGTATCCACCCAATGTTTGCATGGCGCGATCTGCAGCATAAAATCCAGCCTCGGCAGCCAGGTACTTGGCTATATTGGCCTCTTCGGCGCAACTCATATTGTTATCGATACGCCAGCAAGCTTCCTTGATAGCCAGTGACGCTACTTTCAACTGTGCATAAGCCTTAGCCAGGGGGTGTGCAATTGCCTGATTCTTCCCAATAGGGCGATCGAAGACAATGCGCTCTTTCGCATATTTGATGGCCTTCTCCAGTGCCACTCGACCCGTACCAACAGACTCTGCGGCAACCAGAATTCGCTCGGAGTTAAGCCCTGGTAGCAGGCACTTAAAACCCTCATTTTCCTTGCCTACAATATCTGTTACCGGCACTTTCAGGTTGTCATAGACAGTTTCACAAGAGGCAACCGCATTGCGTCCCCCTTTGGCAATGGGCGTAATAGTCACTTCCGGCACCTGCAGATCAGCCAGCAGTAGCGTCATGCCATCCATTTTGTATTTGCATTCTTCGATAGGTTTCGTTCGAACCAGTAGCAGAACTTTGTCAGATTCGAGCGCTTTCGATGTCCAAACTTTTGCACCATTGACAATGTAATGGTCACCTTCACGCGTGGCTCGCGTAATAATTTTGGACGTATCAACGCCAGCATTAGGCTCCGTAATTCCAAAAGCGATATGCAACTCCCCAGCAGCCACCTTGGGTAAAATACGCTGTTTCATTTCCTCTGAGCCAAAGCGCACAACCGGTTCCATACCAAAAATGCCTCCGTGGACCACCGTACAGCCATTGATGGCAGCTCCGGATGCCGCGACCTCCTCCAGTACAATTGCCGCTTCCGTTACGCCCAGCCCAGCGCCCCCGTATTGTTCGGGAATCGCCACACCCGCCCAGCCACCCGCTGCCAGCGCCTTATGAAAGTCCCAGGGAAACAGATGCTCCCTATCGCACTTCATCCAGTAATCATTGTCAAAGTCGGCGCATATTTTACGTACCGAGTCGCGTATCATTTGGTGCTCTTCGTTCGGTGAAAAATCCATTAGCTATACGTACTCCTGGTTAGTCTTAATGTAATACTTTGTAACAAAATCGTTAGTTACCAATAATTGAAATAAAGCTGACGCAGGAGCCCGGCGCACCGCCAAGATTATGTGTAAGCCCGAGTTTGGGTGTATCAATTTGCCGCTCGCCCGCTTCACCCCGCAATTGCAGCCACATCTCATACATCATGCGCAGCCCACTCGCCCCTATGGGGTGGCCGAAACTTTTTAGCCCACCATCTGAATTTATCGGCTGCGCTCCATCCAGATCGAAACGTCCCGCCAGAACATCTTTCCAGCCCTCACCGCGCGCAGAGAATCCCATATCCTCCATCAGCACCAACTCGGTGACGGTAAAGCAGTCGTGGACTTCAGCCATGCTGATTTCCTCTCGAGGGTTCGTAATACCCGCCTGCTTGTAGGCGTCCTCGGCGCTGGCGACCACTTCCGGAAAAGTCGTAAAATCATAATCCTGACTGGCGTAGCCCTCACCAGGACCCGCTGCAAATGCCAGGGCCTTGATGAAAATCGGATGATCGGTATACAGGTGTGCATCTTCCGCGCGACACAAGATGGCAGCAGAGGCACCATCGGAAACACCGGAGCAGTCGAAAATACCAAACTCACCGGCAACCCGTGGCGAGTTCATAATCTTTTCCATGGATACCTCTGACTGATACTGTGCTTTCGGGTTCTTGGCACCGTTGCAGTGATTTTTCCAGGCGATCCTGCTGATCACCTCCTTCATAGTGGCTTCATCTACACCAAATTTTTTGGCGTAAGCAGGAACCAATAGCGCAAACGTTGCCGGAGGCGACATGGTAGAAGCGGTACCATCACTGGGAGGAAGAATGCCTGCAAGCCCGGCAAAACCGTAATCCTTGATTTTCTCAACGCCCACCGCCGCCACCAGGTCATAGGCGCCACTGGCTACCGCATAGGCCGCATTGCGAATGGCCTCGCTGCCGGTAGCACACATATTTTCCACGCGCGTTACCGGTTTATATTGAATTTTCAGCGGCTCTGACAGGGTCCTTCCGGAATAACCCCGGGCAGTTCCCAGCCAATACGCATCAATTTGCTCTTTGTCTACGCCGGCCGAGGCAAAAGCCTCACCGGTGGCGTCGATCATCAAATCCGCAGCGCTCTGGTCCCATCGTTCACCAAAAGCTGTGCAGCCCATTCCAACAATCGCCACGCGATCGCAAATACCATTACTGGACATGCCTATTGCCTCGTTTAGCGCTTTGGGCGCGCTTTCCAAAAATAATTGTGGATACCCTGCCCTGTATATAAGCGGCGAAAGGTCATTTCCAGCTCCGTTCCAATAGCAACGTCTGCCGGATCGACGTCGGTGAGTTCACAGGACAGACGCCCTCCGCGCTCATAGTCAACAACCGCTGCCACTACCGGTGGCTGCAAACTGTAGGCAAGGTGATCCAGTGTATAGGTTGCTACGCGCCCCACTGCGTCCGCATAAGGCTCTCTTTCCATCTTGTCGACGGCACCACATTTGACACACACACGCTGTGCCGGAAGGTTCATGTCCCCACAACTGCGGCATCGTCCACCAACAAACGCCATCTTCCAACGTTCACCACGAGTAGATGCAGGCGCTGCCGGGCGCTCGGGCTCCGGCCTGCGCGGTGGCTCAAAAGGCATGACTCCACGCCACTTAAGGTAGCTGTGATAGTCCACGTCATTGCGTTTGGAAGCCAACCAGCGTTCAAGTGTTCGCTCCGGGCGAGCTGAGGAAATTCTTTCTGTCACTTCAAGTACCGCTACATCACAACCATCAACCGCCGATATCAACAGCAGTATTTCACCGGCCTCCGCGCAGTCCAGCGCAGCGGCCAACTGCAGGCCAACGTTGGCCGTCCCGGCTCGCCCTACGGTTCCCTGCAGGGGGTTTACAAGCTGATCCTGCGTCAACTTCAAGGCTCTTGGAACAGCTGCAATAACCCGGGGATTAGCCGCATCAAGTATCACCCTGTGCAGGTCCGAAGGTTTAACGCCGGCCTGTGCCAGCGCACGCTTAACCGTATCGAGTAACACCGGGCTCAATACGTCTGCACCAAAACGTTCCTCCCATTGCCGTGCAAACTTGTCCTCCGGCAAGCGCCACACATCAATGACTTCTGTGGTGGCAGATGCTCGTCCTTTTAAAATTGCGATAGCATCTTCATCACAGCCGGTAATAAAGGCTGCCGCCCCATCGCCACTCAAGCTTTCACGGGCACCTCCCGGGGCTCCCACGACAACATCCGCCGCACACACCAGTGTGGTATCGCCACTGTGAGCCAGGTCCAGACCCAGCAACAGAGCACTGAGGCCCATGCGCGAGCAGGAACCCAGCTCCAGACTCCTGGTTTCGCGCGGCAGGTCCAGAGCAGAGGCAATGGTTGCTGCGTTGAGCTTTTCTGCGTAGGGCGGACTGATGCTTGCAAAGATCAGGGTATTGGGAGAACACGCTCCACGAATAGCATCACGGGCTGCCTCTACGGCCATGGAAACTGAGTCTTCATCGTAGCTCGCGACTGCCCGCTCACCACGGCCAGCACCAAACGCAGCCTTTTTAAGACGAAAATACGGCAAATAGCTGCCATACCGAATAATTCCGGTCACGGCGAATCTCCACTTTATAAGTTGTTTTGAATTAACTGAATTAGTTGTTAGCACCTTCTTGTGAGGCTAGGATTTTCCCTTGCTGAGAAAAGCCCTGACGGCATCGCGATGTTCCGGTGTGGCCAGGGCTTTTTTCAACATCTCCCCCTCGCGCTTCTCCACCAATTCCAGGTCAGTGCAGCTGCCATTCAAGGCCAATAACTCCTTGGTCATGCGCAACTGTGGTGCCGGATTTTTAGCAATTTCACTGGCCAGTTCAAAAGCACGCTCGAGTAATTCATCTGCGCCTACCAGGTAATCGACCAGGCCCATACGAAGAAGTTCGTCTCCCTCATAGGTACGCCCGGTCAGGCAGATCTCGCTCGCCTTCGCCAGCCCCACTCGCTGCACCAACAAGTGCGAACTACCCAACTCGGGGACCAGGCCCATCTTGACAAAAATCAGACCAACCTTTGCCTTATCTGACGCAAAAATAATGTCACAGGGCAGCGTTAAGGTAGAACCTATGCCCAGCGCCACACCATTGATGGCAGCTATCACAGGCTTGGATTGCCGAATAAATGCAGACCAGGTCTCGCGACGTGCCGCTTTGGCCCGCTTGCCATTTTCATCCTTTTTACTGTTTTCTACGAAATCAGCACCGGCACAAAACCCCCTGCCGTTGGCAGTGAGAACGATAGCACCAATAGCCGGATCATCGTTTATCACTTCAATCGCAGTGATTAACTCATCGTGCATTTGATAAGTCCAGGCGTTCATTTTCTTTGGTCGATTCAATGCAATGATCGCCACATCATCGCGACGTTCGACGGAAATCTGTTCGTAAGTCAAAGTATTTACCTCAGGCAATATGGTATTAATCTACTGGGCTGTAAGCCCTGTGCTACAGGCCCTTAAACTCGGGGGGTCGTTTTTTCATCCAGGCGCGAATACCTTCTTTAACATCCTGCGTTTTAGGGGCAACGGTAATACCCCAGGCCTCGCGCATGATGGCCTCTTCAAGACTGCCATCGAGCCCCTGGTAAACCGCACGCCGAGCAAGACCCATCATGACACTGGGACCGCTTGCAAGTTGCTTCGCATAGGCGAAAGCAGCATCAAACACCTCATCCTCCTCTACCAATTCATCGATTAAACCCATAGCCGAGGCTTTGTCCGCCGCAAAAAGCTCACCTGTGGACAGCATATGCAGTGCATTTGATACACCGACAACCCGGGGCAAGGTGTAGGTAATACCGCCGTCCGGGTGAAACGCACGCTTCATCCAGACGGCTCCCATGCGGGCGCTGGAATCGGCAAAGCGGCGATCACAGGCGACCGCAATCGCCAGGCCAACACCAGAGGCAACACCCTGTATAGCGGCCACTGTCGGGCATCCCAAATTGAATTGCGCAAGCGCCAGCCGACCGAATGCACTCATGGGTGTCATCATTTCTGCCCGTGAGGGGGGTTTCTCCGGTTCACGCTGAGAATCCATAATATCAACGCCTGAGCAAAAAGCCCCGCCGGCACCGGTAATAAGCACCGCGCGAATCTCATCCATCCCGGACATTTTTTCAAACAATTCAGCAAGATAATGCGTTTGCTCCATCAATAGAGCATTTAACACCTTGGGGCGATTAAGCGTAATAACGGCGACGCCCTCTACTACCTCAAACAACGTGTGGTTTTCTGACATAGTGACAATCCTTCATTCCATCAATAGTACGGGTAAATCACGCCCCGAAGTGCAGTGCCTTTTCAGCCCCTGAAACCAGACTGGCAACAATATCGCCCGCCGGTCGAATTTCTCGTACAAGTCCAATTCCCTGCCCCGCTGTTCCCGGCGCTATATCCTGGCGCCCGGCCAGAGAGGCAGCGGCCATAACCGGCCACGAGATCATTTGCTGATACGGCATAGGCAGCGGATCCAGGTCGGCATTTAGCCAGGCATCTGTCCATTTACTACGCAACACCCGGGCAGGTTTTCCCGTCCAACCCAGCGACACCGTGCTTGACTCGGCGGTGCCATCAATAATTGCCTGCTTTTGAAAATCGAGTATATTCGCTTCTGGTGAGGCCAGAAAGGCACTTCCTATCCACGCACCCTGAGCACCCAGCATCAGTGCAGCGGCCACACCTCGGCCATCGGCAATGCCACCGGCGGCTAGTACGGGAATACCATCAACCGCATCGACAACCTGCGGAACCAGTGACAGGGTTCCAATACCGGAATTATGGCCACCCGCGTCGCTACCCTGGGCGATGATGACATCCAGGCCGCTGCCTGCCAGGCGCCTGGCCTGCCGGGGACTGCCAATCAGCGCCATTACCTTGGTACCATTGGCGTGTAAGCGCTCCATCCAGTGATCCGGGCTGCCCAGCCCCGAGGCATAAACAGGTACCCGCTCCTCGACAACGACTTCCATCTGCTCTTCGAAAAATGCCTGGGTAAAGGGGATATGTCCTTTTCGATTGGGCCGCCCCAGGCCCTGCAGCGCCTCGTGTTCCTGTGCGGTGGGCTGGCGTAAACCCTCGCGCTCCATAAACGCCTGGGCAAAGGCCTGATGTGCTGCCAGGCGCTCTTCCAGAGTAGGCTCCTGCTCTTTGTCAACGGCCCTGGCCTCTCTGCGCACCGAGGCAGGCAGCAGTGTATTGACGCCAAAAGGTTTATCGGTGAGACGCCGAACCTCCGCAATATTCTCGCGCAGTTCATCGGCTCCGCAATCCGCGGCCCCAAGCACACCCAGGCCTCCCGCATTTGATACCGCGGCGGCAAGTGCCGGTGTACCGGCTCCACCCATTCCACCTAATACAATGGGGTAATCAATCCCCAGCAGGTCACAGATTTGAGTTTTCAGTTTCACCTTGGACGTCCCCACCTGATGATACAGTTCATTGTTCCACCTGCCGGCTCTATTGGCCGGAGCGAGTTTTAAAGAAGGGCAGCATGCAGTTAATTCCTTCAAAACACAGCTCTACCTGAAGATTCAGGGTAAGTGCTTCCAGTTCGATATCCTTTAACCGGGCAACCATACGCACACCTTCGTCCAGCTCTATAATAGCAACAGCATAGGGCACATCTTCAGCAAAAGCCGGGTGTGTCGGCAGATGTGCCACCGTCCAGGAGTAGATAAAACCCTGACCGGACGATTCCTCCCAGCGCCACTCGGGTGAGCCACACTGGGCGCACATATGGCGTGGAAGATGGCGCCAACTATCACAGTTATTACAGCGCTGAAAGCATAAATGCTGCTCTGCACAATGTGCCCAGAATTGCTCATCGAGCGTATTGCTGGTGAGCGGCGCAGGCTTTTCGGTCTGTGCCATAATTTCTTGGAAAGTACTCATTTGCGTAACACCACTAAGCTGCCATCTCCAAAATCACCCCAGCCCGTAACAATACCAATTTCAGCATCTTTAACCTGGGCGGCACCAGCGGCGCCACGTAACTGCCTGGTCGCTTCAACGACATGATTGAGGCCCCACACATGAGCCTGGGAAAGCAGACCCCCATGGGTATTAATGGGTGCCTCGCCTCCCAACTCAATACGACCACCGCGAACAAAATCGCCCGACTCACCTGGCCCACACAGTCCCAGTGCTTCGAGCTGCAGCAACACAACATAGGTGAAACAATCGTATAACTGGAAAAAGTCGGCGTCAGAAGCACATATCCCTGCCATCTCCAGTGCTCTGGGAGCGGCATAGGACAACCCGATACGCAATATATCGGCCCGACCAGGAATGTCATCCGCAGGATAGGGATGCCCCTCGGCCGCACCCATAATATAAATAGGCTTGTGTTTACAATCGCGCGCGGCATCTGCAGCAGATACAACGACCGCACATGCACCATCGGTCTCAAGGCAGCAGTCAAACAAGCGGAACGGTTCGGACACCCAGCGGGATGCCATATACTGCTCCAGATCCAAAGTTTTACCACGCATCATCGCCCGCTCATTTAATTGAGCGTGCTTGCGACAGGCAATTGCAACCGCCGCCATATCTTCGTAGGAGATGCCATAGGTCTGCATATGACGCATGGCCAGCCAGGCATACTGCTGCACGGGAGAATGCGCGCCATAGGGTAAGTAATGGCCCAGTGTCGCTCGCTTTACTGCTCCCATGGGGAGATCTTCCGCCTGCATACCCGGCCGGGGACGCATGGCAGAGGTGCCCAGCCATCCCAGAGGAATAACAATATGTCTGGCTAGGCCACTGGAGATTGCCAGCGCAGCGCTCTGCAGGGCAGATGTTGGACTTGCGCCGCCCATGTTGATAGTAGCGGCGTAACGCAAGTCTGCCACACCCAGATTGGCTGCAACTTCCTCCGCTGTCAGCATCATAGGAGGCGGTATGATTCCGTCAATGTCACTCGGCTTAAGCCCGGCGTCGACGATTGCCGTTCGCGATGCCTCCAGCATTAATTCGATAGAACCCTTTTTGGATCCTCGAACATAGTCAGTTTCACCGATACCGGTTATAGCCGCCTTGTCTTTAAGACTCATGGTGATGCTGCTCAGGTTTTTTCGAGAAGCGAGTGAATAACTTCACCGAGCTCTGATACGTCCCAGCGCGCATTCTTGTCCACTTTCGCACCCTGTTTCCAGCCATCACAAACATTAATTCGACCACCAAATATTTCAAATACGCGCCCGCTAATATCCTTGGACTCGGCACTGGCTAACCAGACAACCAGTGGGGCAATGTTTGCAGGATCGGTAAAATCAAATCCCTTGGCCGCCGCTTTCTCTGCCAATTTATCCATGCCCAGCGGAGCCGTCATACGCGTCAGCGCGCCCGGTGAAATTGCATTTACTGTGACACCAAATTTCTTCAACTCCATTGCTGCGGTGATGGTAAAGGAGGCAATACCCGCCTTGGCTGAACCGTAGTTTGTTTGTCCCTGATTGCCATACAAGCCGGAGGCAGAGGTTGTATTGATAATGCGTGCATCCCTTGGAGTGCCTGCAGCTGAGAGCTCCTTCCAGTACAGTGCCGCAAAATGAGAAGGCGCAAAAGTCCCTTTCAGGTGAACACGTATAACCGAGTCCCACTCGTCTTCCGTCATTTTTACCAATGAGCGGTCGCGAATAATTCCGGCGTTGTTGACCAGAACATCCAGTTGACCAAATTCATTAACCGCCGTGTTTATCAGGTTTTCAGCGCCTGCCCAATCGGAAATATCATCACTATTAGCAACTGCCTGACCACCCAGAGCAATTATTTCAGCAACAACCTCGTCCGCTGGAGATTCATCGCCACCTCCCACGTCATTGACAACGACCTTCGCGCCCTGTCTGGCAAATTCCAGAGCGTGGTTACGCCCAATTCCCCGACCTGCGCCGGTAACAATAACTACTCGTCCATCACATATTCCTGACATTTTGAATCAATCCTCTAAGGTTAACGAAAATTAAAAAAGTGTAGTAAACAAGGGCCGGTGTTGAGCACGGCTTGATTATTCTGCTGCCCACAGTCAAGCGGCCGACTGGCCTGTGAAAGCAGTCAGCTTGGCAAAATAAACTGGGGGTTGGTTTTCAGTGCCTGACATTTTGATAGTTTCGATGCGAAAATGTCGTGGCAATGTTAGTAGCTGCGATACGTGCATAGCACTTCGGCAGTGTGACTATATTATGCGGCAGCCTGGGGACTTGTCAAGACTTCAACTGGATTCTCGCACATTGAATGCGATATTTTTTCGAGCCAGGTCTTCCCATTCGCCCAGTACATTTATTAATAGCTCCACGCGGCTCTTCCAGGTTCTTGCATAGTTTTTATGGTCCATTTTCATAAATTCACCACACTCTCTCAAAGATCGCTTACTAAAGCCGCCATCACAGGATTTACAGGGCTTTCTGTCTTTTTTCAGGCTGGACCCGTTACAGACTTTGCAAACATTAAAATACTTTTCGGAGATAGCCAGTGCACAACAGAGGCGAATAACTGCGGTAGATTTTTTGTAGCGCCACTGCAATTTGTCAGCCATAGCCAGAGCTTCAATTAACAGCGAACTCTCCAACTCTTTCAGGTCATCCAGGGCATAGCTTGACCGATAGTTTGCCACACGAGCCGGCCCTCCGCGCAAGCCCTTCAAAATGCTACCCAACTCCGAACCAACCAGGCCAACGCGCTTTTGCACGTGCTGCTGCCGGCCTGCTGCATGTAGCATTTTCGTCGTCGCTTTGCGCCTCTCCGCCACCGCAATGGAAAGACCGGCGGGACTGAGGCGGGCAAGATATTCTAATGGGTCCACAGACTGGCCATCACGGCGAATTTGTACAGCACTGTTATCCATAACTGATCTAACTCCCCCTTAAAGAATCCGGCCTATCGCAGCATTGCTATTCACTGGAAAGCGTAGAGACTAGCACATTATAGTTAAACTATCTAACCATCTAGTTAATGTGGCGAACTATTTCGATTACCTATAAAATATCGAAATTGTCCTATACATCTGCGATAAAGACCGGGCCACCAGAACCCGCACAGACAGATTTCTATCCCTTTGTTTTTACAGGTTTTTATTTCTAAAAAAGAATGCTTACTGCAAATAGAAGAAGCGCCAAACACTCGCTTGAGAGCGGGCCTTATATCAAAATAGATTGCATGCTGCATCCAGCTATAGTTAAATACTCTAACTATATTTACGCTCGCAGTGGCGGCGCCGCAAAACACCAAATGAGGAAGTAAACAATGCCTATAGACTATGACCGAATTATGTCCGCTGAAGCGACCCGGGGAGAAGCATCCTATCGCACAGATGACGTTATTCTATACCACCTCAGCGTGGGTGCAGGCGATCCACCCGGTGCCGCCTCAGAACTTGAGTACACCTATGAGAGAGGACTGAAAGTATTACCCAGCTATGCTGTAGTCGCTCCAACGGGTGTAAATATAGGCACAATATTCAAAACACCTGGCTTGGATATCAACCCTGCCATGATATTGCACGGCGAACAGGGCATTGAAATTCATCAACCCCTGGCAGCCAGGGCCCGCTACAAAACATCCATGCGAATTGCGGAAATATATGACCTGGGTAAAGCCGCGTTAATGATACTCGAAGTAAACTATCGCGATGAAGAGGGCACACCTATGTTCACTACCAGAATGTCTTCTTTCCTGCGCGGTGAAGGTGGCTTTGGCGGGTCGGCGGCTCCCAAGGCGGAAACCGGCATTCCACAACGATCTCCCGACGGCATAATTGACAGATCCACGCTTCCCCAACAGGCCTTGCTCTACCGGCTAAATGGCGACAAAAACCCGCTGCATGCAGACCCTGCATTTGCAAAAAAAGTTGGGTTCGACAAGCCCATCATTCATGGGCTTTGCTCTTACGGCATTGCTTGCAAAGCGATTGTGGACGAGGTTCTGGATGGCGACACCAGCAAGGTCGCTAGCTATCAAGCACGCTTCGCTGGCATCGCATACCCCGGTGAAACCCATTCTGTTTCCTACTGGCGAGAAGGCGATACTATCCACCTTGGAAGTAAGGCCAAAGAGCGCGACGCAGACATCATTACTAACGCTGTTATCACCCTCAAGTCATAAGATTGTCATCCAGCCAATCAAACATTTTTTGATTGGAAAGTGCCAGAGCGCCTGTTTGGCAATGCAGTGAAGCTGTCGAGCGCTCATCAAATAACAGGTAGTCCTTTGGACATTGCAGGGCGTTATAAAGAGCCATGGCCTGATCGGAATTTACGGTTTCATCCGTGCCGTCCATGACCAGTGTTTTACACTTTATCTGCCCCACCACCAGAGTATTATCATAGGCCTGCAATATTGCAGGCAATTCGGCGGGCGTTCTGGCGCCGAACTTAAGCATGGAGTCATTTTGCGACATCCGTATTCGAATATTTGATGCCATACGCTGGTACATGATTGTGTTAAATTCTTCCGGAGCCTCTTTAGCGAGGAGCATATTTTCTTCACCAAAATACTGGACAACCAGACTATAGAAATTGAGTACCCCGGGATTTGCGACAAGAGCTTTCAGCCTGTTATCGAATGCCGCTGCGCGCGGTGCCAGCAATCCCCCAAAGCTATTGCCCATCAGGCCTATCCTGCTGCCATCAACCCCATCATATTGCAATGCAAAATCGATAACGGGACCAATGACATTTTCCCAGTCATGGCGAAACGTAATTCCCTGTTTCCGTATCACCAGCCCCTGTCCCGGCCCGGTAAACAGTAATGCGTGGTATCCCCGTCTGACGGCACCCTCTCCGATAAACTTCATTTCTTCGGTGGTGCCATCAAAGCCGCTATGGGCGATTAGTAAAGGTGCATTTCCCGCGCGATCATCGGCCCGGAAGAAATATCCTGGAAGACTCGTTCCCTCATAGGGAATGTTGATGGGCGTCGCAGGAATGCCCAATAAAGATATCGCTTTAAGAAAAGTCTCAGTATGACGCTGGGCCGCTGAGTTATCGTGATCGAACCACTCGGAGCCACGATAGTAGTTAGAGGCTCTCAGATAAGCCTCTCCCGCACTGATCGGGTGCCCTGTATTTTCGGACGCCAGCGCTATCTCATGAACCCGTTCCGCCGTTGCGAACCACTGTTCAAACCAACTCTCAGGGTTGCCCGCCTCAACCCGGCTGGCCGTATCGAGTATCTCCCCGACATCTCCCATACCGTGCCATATTGCCTCCATTTGGCGTAGCAGTTGTGAATCGAGGTAGTCGTCGCCGATGATATTGAGTTCATACCATCGATGTAAGTTCGAATGTTGGGTCTCACCTGTCGCAGCCAGGGCGCTACCCACCCCCGCCATCGACAAGGCGCCAACAGCGAGACCAGTCCCCGCGAGTATGCGCCGCCTGGAAATACTGCTCTCACCGTTCATGCGTATTCCCCTAGTCAGCACACAACTCGAACAGGCCTGCCGCTCCCTGACCACCACCTATACACATGGTGACAACCCCCCACTGGGCCTGTCTTTCGACCATCTGGTTGGCAAGCGTACCGACCATGCGTGAGCCGGTCATGCCAAAGGGATGCCCAATAGAAATGGAGCCGCCATTAATATTGAGCTTGTCATAATCTATTCCCAGCGTATCTGCACTGTAGATGACCTGAACAGCAAATGCCTCATTGAGCTCCCACAGATCGATGTCAGCCACCGTCAGTCCGTGTCTGCGCAGCACCTTGGGCACCGCATAGATAGGGCCAATGCCCATCTCATCCGGCTCACAGCCAGCGGTAGCGAAACCGCGGAACACAATTTTTCCTTTTATACCCATTTCGCGAGCCTGCTCGCGCTCCATAAGCAACGTTGCCGAGGCACCATCAGACAACTGTGAAGAGCTCCCCGCTGTTACCGTCCCTTTGCCACTGTCGCGATCAAAGCACGGTTTGAGCGACGACAACCCCTCCAGTGTCGTCCCGGGACGGTTACACTCATCCTTGTCACAGGTGACCGTGTGGATATTCTCTATTTTTCCCGTATCCTTATTGAACTCACCGGTGCTGACGTCTATAGGGGCAATTTCTTCATCGAAAAATCCGCGCTCCTGTGCAGCAGCTGTGCGAGTCTGACTGGCAAGCGCATACTCATCCTGCCGCTGACGGCTCACGTCATAGCGCTTGGCGACAATTTCAGCTGTATCACCCATCGCCAGATACATTTCTGGTTTGTTTGATACAAGGTGGGGATTGGGCATAGCCTTGGGACGCAACATCGAAATATTTTCAGAACCACCGCCAATCACCGCAACAGCGCTTTCATTCATTATGCTGTGCGCAGCCATTGTAATCGCCTGCAGGCCAGAGGAGCAGAAGCGGTTAACCGTGGTGCCGCCAACAGAAACAGGTAAACCCGCCAGCACCGTTGCCATCCTCGCCATATTGGCACCATGCACACCCTCTGGGTTAGCACAGCCCAGTATTACATCCTCCAGCATGGCTGGATCGAGTAAAGGGACTTTGGCGAGAACGTCCTTTATACAGTGGGCCGCGAGATCGTCGGGTCTGCTCATATTGAAAGACCCGCGGAATGATTTCGCCAGACCGGTTCGTGAACTTGCAACGACTACTGCTTCTTTGCTCATGTACTACTCTCCTCATTTTTGTTTCAACTTTACATGCAAGGCCAAACTCGATCCTTACTAACACTATTTCACATCCAGTGATTTCAATATCCAAACCATGCTCAAAAATATATAAGTCACTCAGGCTCGCTTAAAATACGGCAGCGCACATCCTTCGCCAGTATCTACAAAAGACACTTCTACATCCATACCAATGGAGATATCATCAAAATCTGTCTTAATGATGTTTGTCATCATCGTTACACCCTCCTCGAGGGTTACGTAGGCCAAACAGTACTGAACGGGAGTACGTCGTGAAATACTGAATGTGTACACCGTCCCCCTTCCCGAACTCTCAACCCAGGCAGTGCTGTCGCTCATACAAAAGGGACAAATAGTCCGGGGATAATAGTGAAACTCACCGCAATCATTGCACTTTTTCAGCAGCAGCTTGCCCTGGGCTGTTGCATCCCAAAAATATTTTGACTCTTCGTTAATCGCCGGCACCGGCACTCTCGCTTGCTTGTCGCTCATGCGTCTTCCCTCCCCAGTATCACCGTTGCGCTTGCCATTCTGGAACCCAGAGAGCCGCCGGTTCCATGGGCCAGGGCGATACCGCAGTCGGGCACCTGAACTTTCGGGTGGGCCTCGTTTCGCAGTTGCCTCACCGCTTCCAGTACCTTGGTCATGCCACCCCTGTTTGCAGGGTGGTTACTGCATAGGCCACCACCGTCGGTATTAAAGGGAATTTTGCCGACACCTGAAATTAAATTTCCATCGGACACAAAGCGCCCCCCCTGCCCTTTCTCGCAAAAACCCAGGTCCTCTATAGCCTCCAGCACTGTGATAGTGAAGGAGTCATAGATAGACATATAACGAATATCATCATTGACAACACCCGCTTCCTCGAAGGCTCTGGGACCCGACCAGCGCGCGCCGGAAAAAGTCAGGTCAACCATGCCTCCATCTTGATGCTTTGGCGCCTCACCGTGACCCATTATTTTGACACAGTGCCGGTCCAGGGTGCGCGCGATCTCAGGACTGACAACAACCATTGCACCGCCACCATCCGTAATGACACAACAGTCCAGCCTGTGCAGGGGGTCACTTATCATGGGCGAGTTCAGCACATCCTCTACAGTAACGACCTGAGGCAGTGCAGCGTGTTCATTGTATTGGGCATGGTGGGATGCGGCCACCTTAATCCAGGCGAGTTGTTCACTGGTAGTACCAAACTCGTGCATATGCCGCATCGCGGCCATACCGTAGAGGCTGGGAGCCATGGGTGCCCAGACTCCTTCAAAACCGGCCTCTGGTGTGTCGGAGCCCCGACCGGGTCCAGAACTCTTCTTACGTTTTTGTGGTTGCCCCTTGTCTATTCCAGCGAGGGTTATCAAGGCCACACTGCATTTACCTGCCGCTATGGCCGCAGCGGCATGGCCAAGGTGGGCAACGTAGGCGGAGCCACCGGTCTCGGTCGTATCCATGTATTTCAGTTTCAGGCCCATGTACTCAGCCATGGAAACGGCACCATAGCCCGGTGCATCGCCTGCACAAAAATAGGCGTCGACATCGCAGAAGGACAAGCCCGCATCCTCCAGTGCACCCTTGGCAACTTCCGCATGAAGCTGTGCCAGTGATTTATCCACGACCTTTCTTGTGGGATGTTCAAAACATCCGGCGATAAAGGCTTTGCCTCGAATACTCATAAACAGGAATCTCTATTAGTGTAACTACGCATCGCCAACACAGTCCTGGATATTGAGGACAGGGTTATCAAATATTCGCTTTACTACTTTGGAACGCAAATGGCTGCTGTATTTTACAATACCAATGTCGGCATCGATTAGTTGCCCCAGTACTTGCTGGTAGTGATCCACACTGGAGACCAAAAACTTCAAAATGTAATCCACATCGCCCATAATTGAGTCGCACTCGACCACTTCAGGCACATTCATAATCACTTTTTCAAAACGGCGAGTATCGATGGAACGAAGAGATTCCAGGCTTACAAAAGTCGTGAAATAGCAATATTTGCCCAGGCGATCATAGTTGATATCGGCGTAATAACCGGCGATAAAACCACGCTTTTCCAGATTATGCATCCGTGTCCAACAGGGCGTTGTAGATAAGTTGATTCGATCTGCCAGTTCCCGCTTGGAAATGCGGCCCTCTTTTTGCAGAACGGTGAGGATATTTATATCATATTTGTCGAGTGTTACTTCTTTCATAGTTCTCTCCATACCCCGACATACAGGGACCGTGCCAAAGTAAGTCCTCAGCGGAGGTCAGGTGCCAGAAACCAGGCCCTACTACCCATACCCACAATTACAGCTTAAATCATCAATAAGATTAGCATATTATAGTTAATGCTTCTAACTATTTATAGCGTATGCATCAGGTCTTGCAGCGCACCCTCGTCAGCCCTATATTTCTCGCTGGGGAATGACCTGAAAAGTCTCCAGCGCGAGGGCAATTTCCTCATGGACCAGACCGGTGCTGGTGCCATGAAACTCCTCCAACGCAGCCTTCGACGATGGGCCACCCAGGCGTCCAAGCGCCCAGGCAATCATCCCCTTCAAACGAGGGTCATCATTTTCTCTGAAAGCCCTAATGAGTTCGGGTATATAATCGGCGTTAAAACTATTGCCCATTACTCGAGACACATTCATCTTCCACAGCCACAAATGCTCTACGGGGATGTAAAACATGTGGGGAAAGATGTATTTCTTGAAGCATCTCTCACCCATGTGCAGTAATTTTTTTAGATCAAAATGTGAGGACCTGGCAATGACATTTTCATTTGTGGGTATTTTGGTAGCCTCCCAGGCATGATTTCGAGGGCAAACGTTTTGACAGATATCGCAGCCATACACCCATAAACCCATAGGCTCCCTCAGGTTCATAGGCGTTATTTCACGACTGTTATAGGTCAGGTTCGAAATACACAACCGGGGGTCGAGCACATTTGCCTTCTTAAGCGCTTTAGTTGGGCACGATACAATGCAGGTACTTTTACACCACGTTGGACAGTCTACTTTTACGGTGGGACAACCCTGATCAAATTCCTGATCAACAACAAGAGTTATCGGGTTCCCCCACGAACTTTGACCACCAACTTTGTTTGAATAAAAAAAGTTATTCTTTCCAAAAGTGCCCAGGCCCGCCCGTGCAGCAGCTAACCGGGCTGGCAGATTTCCTGGCTTCTTGGATTCAATACCATTATCTCGAAGATAGTTGCGAAAGAGATATGTTCTCTTGATGACAGCCTCTCGCAGTAATCGATCATCATCCTGGTAGGCGCGACCAAAATGCTTCTCCATTTCCGCCGGAAGTGATTGAAGATAGTAGCTGTCCAGCAATACGATAACTGATTTTGCATTTTCCATCGCATTTTTTGGGTCTGTGCCAGCGACCAGATCCATGCGCT
>JAUVBI010000171.1 GCA_030591305.1 Pseudomonadota bacterium | reverse complement strand
CCCGATTTATGATAGCCTGCATCTTCTACTATTTTCATAAAGAGTTATATGCCATGCCTGATGTAGCAAAAAAGCTGTTAGCAGTTGTCTTGTTTTTTTCATCTTTATGTTCTCTCCCTGTTTACGCTGCCAGCGATCTTAGCAGAGCCATTGAAAAAGATTACAATAGTCATTTGGCGGCGCTGTTCGATTATTTTCACCGCAATCCCGAACTGTCCACCCTGGAGACCAACACCGCTGCCCGGCTGGCCAGTGAATTACGTGATGCGGGGTTTAAGGTAACCGAAGGGGTAGGCGGCACAGGCGTGGTGGCCATGATGGAAAACGGCCCCGGCCCTCTGGTGATGATGCGTGCGGACATGGATGGCTTACCGGTGAAAGAGAAATCCGGCCTGATCAATGCATCCCAGGCCCTGCAAATAGATACGGCAGGTAAGGAAGTACCCGTTATGCATGCTTGTGGCCACGATGTTCACATTACCAGCCTGGTGGGTACAGCCAGGGCGATGGCGGCAAGTCGTGACAAGTGGTCGGGCACCCTGATGTTGATTGGCCAGCCTGCAGAAGAGCGTGTTATGGGGGCAAAAGCCATGATGGAAGATGGCCTGTGGCAGCGTTTCGGCAAGCCGGATTACGCTCTGGCCTTTCACGTGGCCTCAGCTTTACCCACGGGTAAAATATCCATGGTAGTGGGCTCTCCATACTCCGGGGCCGATACGGTTGATATCATTATTCACGGCGTGGGTGCCCACGGTGCCAGCCCTCATCGGGGTGTAGACCCGGTGCTTCTAGGCTCGCAAATTGTCATCGCTCTGCAAACGGTTATTAGCCGTAATCTCGCGCCCCGGGAGGCGGGTGTTATTACCGTTGGTTCATTTCACGCGGGCAGCAAGCATAATATTATTCCTGACCGCGCACACCTGCAGTTAACGGTTCGCAATGACAATCTGGAAACTCGTGAACTGCTATTGGCGGGCATTAAACGGGTGGCAGAAAATATGGGCCGTGTGGCGGGCCTGCCGGAAGACAAATTGCCTGAAGTGATTGTGTCTGAAGAGTGGGTTCCGCCTACTATAAACGACACAGAGCTCACTCAGCGCCTGCGCACTGTTTTGAAAGCGAAGCTGGGCGATGATATTTTTAGTGAGGCGAAACGCAAGGGGATGGGTGCGGAGGATTTCCCCTTCTTTACCACTGACCCCTATATTCCCAGCACTTACTTTGGCATAGGTGGTACGCCCCAGGCGGCCTTTGATGTAGAGGCGGCGGGTGGCGAGCCGGTTCCCTCGCATCACTCACCATTGTTTAAAATTGCACCTGAGCCATCAGTCAAGCTGGGCGTAGAGGCCACTGTTGAAGCTTTGAAAGAAATAATGAAGAAGTAAGTAACATCCCATAATATTCCATGCAGGAGACCGGAAAATGAAAACGCTTATAGCGGCAATAACGGCAGCAACTTTGGGTGCTGTTTCGCTGGTGGGCACAGCCGCCCCCGCGGTGCAGTATTCACCCCATGTAGCAAAAAATCAGGCGAGTAATGTGTACTGGGGCGACACCCACTTACACACCAAGCTGTCCATGGATGCGGGGGCTTTTGGTAACAGGCTCGGTTTGGAGGAAGCCTATGTCTTCGCCAAAGGGGGCGAGGTGACATCAACCAATGGTCAGCGCGCCAGGCTGGCACGGCCACTGGATTTTCTGGTGGCGGCAGACCATTCCGATGGCATGGGCTTTTTTGACATGCTGGAAACCGGTGCGCCCGAAATGATGGGTGAGGAAGTAGGGCGCCGCTGGAATAAAATGCTGAGCGCAGGGGAGGGTGGTGCCGTCGCGATTGAACTTATCAGCCTGTTTTCTCAGGGGGATATGCCCTGGAAGACCAATGATCCAAAGATGATGACGCCGGTCTGGAATGATGTGGTTGATGCTGCAGAAAAACACAATGACCCCGGTGTTTTCACCGCTTTTATTGGCTACGAGTGGACATCCCTGATCAAGGGCAATAACTTGCACCGGGTTGTTATCTATCGTGACGATGCGGATAAAACCCGGGGCTATCTTCCGTACACGCTGGCTGACAGTGCTGATGCAGAGGACTTATGGGAAAATCTCGCAGCCTATGAAAAGAAAACTGGCGGCTCGGTGCTGGCTATTCCACACAATGGCAATCTCAGTAATGGCATGATGTTCGCGGATGTGACAATTTCCGGAGAAGCCTACGACAAGGATTATTTGCAGCGGCGCAAGCGTTGGGAGCCTCTCTATGAAATAACCCAGATCAAGGGTGATGGCGAAGCGCACCCGTTTCTCTCTCCCGATGATGAATTTGCCGACTACGAGACATGGGCTATAGGAAACCTGGATTTGAGTGAAGTGAAGACCAACGACATGCTCAAATATGAGTATGCTCGTGAGGCGCTTAAGCGCGGTCTGGAGTATCAGGCTAAACACGGTGTTAACCCGTTTGAATTTGGCGTGATAGGCAGTACCGATTCGCACACTTCTCTGGCGGCCGTTGAGGAAGATAACTTCTTTGGTAAGCATGCCGGATCAGAGCCTTCCCCCGAACGTTTTAAGCATGTCTTTGTGTCGAATGAAAATGGAACAATCTATTCCTGGCAAGAAGTTTCATCTGGCTACGCTGCCGTGTGGGCACAGGAAAACACCAGGGCGAGTTTGTGGGATGCCATGATGCGCCGGGAGACCTACGGTACGACGGGCAGCCGCATGACTGTACGCTTGTTTGGTGGCTGGGAGTATACCCTGGCAGATGCACGCAACCCGGACCTTGCCGCAGTGGGCTATGCCAAGGGCGTTCCCATGGGTGCGGAATTAGGCGCGCGAAGCAGTACTTTGTCTCCCAGCTTTCTGGTTGCAGCTTCTCGCGACCCTATAGGAGGTAATCTGGATCGTATCCAGATTGTTAAAGGCTGGTATGACACAAAAGGTGGCTTGCAGGAAAAAGTTTACAACGTGGCCTGGGGTGGTAACAGGCAGTTGGACAATAATGGCAAACTACCAGCTGTGGGAAATACAGTGAATGTTGCGGCAGCCACCTGGGAAAATACCATTGGTGCATCAGATCTCGCCACGGTATGGCGCGACCCCGATTTCGATCCCAAAGCCCAGGCGTTCTATTATGCCCGCGTCATAGAAATTCCCACACCACGATGGACGGCCTACGACGCCCAGCGTTTTGGTGTGGAGATGCCTGAGGAAGTGCCTATGGCCACTCAGGAGCGTGGCTATACGTCCCCCATCTGGTATAAGCCGTGAACGCTGAGGTCGTTAAAGCGCGGCCAGCCAGTACGGTAGTATTACTGCGCGATGGTGACAGCGGTCTGGAAACCCTATTATTGAAACGCAATAAGGCACTGATGTTCGCTGGGGGTCTGTGGGTCTTTCCCGGCGGCTCCATCGACCCGGAAGATTTAGCGGCCGCCGGCGGTGACGAGAGGGAGGCTTCCCGTATTACGGCAGCACGAGAGGCTTTGGAGGAGTCTGGTTTGCAACCGAAACTGGACGATATGTTGCAATTAAGCCACTGGACCACCCCTATTATTGAACCCAAACGGTTTTCCACCTGGATCTATGCCGCACCGGTGGCCTCCGATGAAGAGGTTTGCATAGACGGCAGTGAAATTCACGATTCCCGCTGGATTTCTATCAAGGCAGCAGTTGAAGGGCATGAAAGCGGAGACCTGGGTATGATGCCGCCCACCTACCTGACCCTACGTGACCTGGCGCGGTACAGCACCGTGGCGCAGATGCTGGCCGGGGAGGCGATGCGTGAACCCAATGAAGTTCTTCCGGTTTTCAGTGAGGCCGATAGTGAGGTTGTCCTCATGTTTCGCGGGGATGCGGGTTACGACACCGCAGACGGGTCTCTGCCCGGTGCGCGTCACCGGGTAATTTTGTGCGGCCAGTTTTGGCACTATGTGCATAGTGACGTGGCCGCTGAACACCCCTCTTTCATCCATTAGGCCCATGGGCGCTCACCAGGGCATCCAGTAACTTTTGTGTGATTCGATTGGCTGGTGGTGCGTGGCGGGCAATCGCGCTGAATTCACAGACGTATTGAAACGTCTCGGGGAGTAGGGCACGGATTCTCCCTCTGCTGACAAAGGCCTCAGCGTAATGTTCGGGCAGGTAACCCAGGTAAGCACCCGACAAAACCAGGTGTGCAACGGCCTCCTGGTCGTATGCGGTGGCATCCCTGTTCTGCCCCATATCCTGTCCTACCTTCATGTTAGGTGAGTGGTAGCCTATACCCACGTATTTGCTGTTGCGCACATCGGCCTCCGACAGCTCTGCATCATCGCGCTCGAACAAGTCGTGCTCGCTGGCGCAATACAAGTACATTTGCTCGTCAAAGAGTTTGTAATAATCAAGGCTGCTGGAGGGGCGGTGATTGGGAATAATACCCAGTTGAAAGCGCCCCTCCATCACGCCGCTCTCGATGGCGTTAATGGGCTCTACATAGATCTTTGGGTGAACCCCGGGCGCCTCCGCGTCAAACTGGGCGAGTGCTCGGTGTATTTTACACAGGGGGTTGGTAGCCGTTTTATCAAAGATGGCGATGGCGAGCGGCCCGGTCAGGCGGCGGTGTAAATCGTTGACCTCCTGCTGAAAGTCATCCATCGCCACCATCATTTTTATCGCACCGGCATGAACGCTTTCACCTTCGAGTGTGAGTCCAAATCCCCCACGACCTCGTCGGCACAGGGTTACACCCAGGCGAGTTTCGAGGTCCTTGATGTGGCGAGAGATGGTAGAGCGGTTGATGTTCAGCTCGAGTTCCGCAGCGGCGAAGCCCCCGCACGCTACAACCGCCCGGAAAACACGCAGCAGGCGCAGGTCGGTATCTGAAACTGTCCCCAGTAATGCTTTTTTGCCCATGTCAGGCTCCCTTCCCGGCGGCTCTGATGTGAATGACTAATTAGTTTCAGTTTAATGAAACTAAATGTTTATAGATATTGATTTATGTAACATGTATCGGTGTTTAAAATGCCTTTTTTATGACCCATTAGACGTGAAATTCATGACTGCTATGCCGAAATTTAACCCGTTGACCCGTGAGCAACTGGAAGCCCACTGGATGCCCTATACTGGCAACCGTCAGTTCAAAAATGACCCGCGCATGATTGTCGCCGCGGATGGCGTGCATTATATCGATGATAAAGGGCGCAAAGTATTGGATGGCTTGTCGGGGCTTTGGTGCTCCGGAGCAGGGCACAATCGCACTGAGATCGCTGAGGCTGTGCACCAGCAGATGCAAACCCTGGACTATGCACCGGCTTTTCAGTTTGGTCACCCCGGGTCCTTTGAATTAGCCAATAAAATAAAGTCGATAACACCTGAAGGTTTGGATTACGTCTTTTTTACAAATTCTGGCTCCGAGTGTGCCGACACCTCGCTGAAAATGGCGCGGGCTTACTGGCGACTGAAGGGGCAAGCCGCCAAGACCAAACTGATTGGCCGTTGCAAGGGTTATCATGGTGTCAACTTTGGTGGTATCGCCGTGGGTGGAATTGCTGCAAATAGAAAGTTGTTTGGCCAGGGTGTTGATGCAGACCACCTGTCACATACGCTGTTGCCGGAAAATACGTTTGCCCGGGGAATACCTGATCATGGGTGGCATCTAGCGGACGAACTGAATGAAATCATTGCCCTGCATGACGCCTCAAATATAGCGGCGGTTATCGTGGAGCCCATGGCGGGTTCCGCCGGTGTAATTCCACCACCGGCTGGATATCTGCAACGCTTGCGCGATATTTGTACGGCCAATGATATCCTGCTGATCTTTGATGAGGTGATTACCGCATTTGGTCGCTGTGGTGCCATGACCGGTGCCGATGCCTTTGGTGTGGTGCCGGATATTATGAATGTCGCCAAGCAACTCACCAATGGCGCTATACCCATGGGCGCGGTTATTGCGAAGAATGAAATATACCAGACCTTTATGGAGCAGGGCGGACCAGATTACATGTTGGAGTTCCCTCACGGCTACACTTATTCAGCACACCCGGTGGCCTGTGCTGCGGCCATAGCAGCTCTGAATGTTCTTGAGCGCGATGACTTGCCGGGCCGTGTCGCGAGTATGGCGCCCTATTTCGAAGAGGGCTTGCACCAACTGAAAGGCTGTCCGCATGTGGCTGATATTCGCAATTACGGCTTTGCGGGTGCACTGCAGATTCAGGCTATGGAGGGTGAGCCTGCACGACGGCCCTATGAAATAGCAATGCGTATGTGGGAGAAGGGCTTTTACGTGCGCTATGGTGGCGACACTATTCAGTTGGGGCTTCCCTTTGTTATCGAGAAAGACCAGATTGACAGTTTACTCAGCGCGCTGAAAGAATCCCTTGAATAGGATGCTGCCATAGTACTCTCCTTGAAGGGGGAGCGGATGTTAAATGATATTGTTGACACGTTGCGCTGGTGAATGTTTCTTTAGTTAACCCCGCAGGGGGGTACTGACCCTCCCTGTGGGATGCTACACTCAACATTGCTTAAACCCTTTTTCTGGAGAATTACCATGCGCGAATACACACAGTTTTATATCAATGGCGAGTGGGTAGACCCCGCTACCCCAAGCCAAATTGATGTCATCAATCCCGCCAATGAGGAAGTGTGCGGGCATATTTCCATGGGCTCTGAAGTAGATGTCAATCGAGCGGTAGCCGCTGCCAAGGCAGCTTTTGAGTCATATAGTCAGACGTCTGTGCAGGAGCGGATAGAACTGCTGGAGTCCTGCGCCGAAGTTTACCAGAAGTATTACAACGATATGGCCGATGCTATCCGTGAAGAAATGGGCGCGCCCCAATCACTGGCGGCCGGCGGGCAGGCTTTTTGTGGTTTGGCCCACCTGCAGGAAGCGGCAAAAGTCCTCAAGACATTTTCTTTCGAGGAAGACATGGATGGCACTCGCAT
>JAUVBI010000168.1 GCA_030591305.1 Pseudomonadota bacterium | reverse complement strand
TTCACATTGGGCTCGCGAAAGTGGATGGGTAGCAACTGCGCGTGGGTATCGGTCATGTGTAGAATGCGGGCGCTGCCAAATAACGTGGCGTCATAGAAGCTCGGGTTATTGGAGAAGGCGGCGCTGGTATAACGCAACAGGCCTCCGGCTACTGCACCCTGGGCCAGTAGTTCCAAAAACTCCCTTCGGTTCATTGGGGAACCCGAGACCGCCAGTCTTCTGCTTCCACCCTGGCCTGCTCTACCGATGCCCGCGCCGTGCCCAGGGCCTGCTCGGCCAGCTCGCGGGCACGTTCTTTTTCCCCCGCCTCCAGCGCCGTTGAAGCCTGATCTATAAGCGTGCGCGTGGTTGTCCAGGCATGGGACAGCGCAGCCGCTTCAGCATAAGTTGCCTTGGCCCGGGTAATGATGTCGGCAACACTCGCATTACGCATAATGTCAATTTTATCGACCACGGGAGCAGCAGTCTCCTCAGCCCGCATTTTTTCTACCTGCTCACCGCAGGCACTGATACCCACCGTGACAACTATCGCGATTGACGCGAGCAATATACGTTTGAAGAACCAACCATTAAAACTGTTCATCACTGCGTCCTTTACTTGCGGGAGGATGGGCCATTCAGCTCCATTCCATTGCTCATATAAGTCAAAAAGTATTCCAGATTGCGGTACTCATCGCTCTGCGTCGCAAAGGGCTCAGCGCGAACCTGAACATTACAGCGCTGAAAGCGCCGGTGCAGAGAGCCCACTTCCTCCCACTTAAAACGGTAGGCAGGCCAGTGCGTAACATGTCCCAGTGCCGCGCTCAGGCGCTCTGCCCTGAGCATATTCCCCGCCATCTGAATATGGCAGCTTGAGCAGGCAAAGTTGAGTTGGCCACGGCGCTCGTAGAAAAACTGCTTGCCCGCCTGGTAAGCTGCCAGCGCACGGGGGTCAGCGGGAATAAGCACATCTATTTCTGCACCCCGGGATTGATAGGCAATATAGGCGGTTATGGCAATGAGCTCCTCGCTGTCATAGGCCAACTCCGTCTCGCCATTTTCACGCCGACAGTTATTCAGTGTTTGCTCCAGGGTGACCACTTCACCGCTAACTGCGTCAAAGCGAGGGTAGCTCTGCTTGACCACCGGCGCGTCATCACCCAGGCAGTCGGAATAGCTGGCGCCATTTGTGAAGGGCGTATTGTAATTTTCTTCACCGTCGTCCACGGTAAATTCGTAGGGGGGAAAGTCTTCCATTTCCAGCCATTGTTCACGCTTTGCCGCGTCCAGTGCGTAGGCCCCATCGGCGTGTGCATCGATATCAATGTCGGGAAAACGCTTCTCGTACAGGGCGCGAAACGCGAGCCTGTCGGCCTCCGGGTCGGCGAAGGCTGTGGGCGCGACAAATGTCAGTACAAGAAAAAGAAGACCAAATGATTTCATAATCAATGCCTATTTCAGGGTTATCTCGCCGGAGGAGGACTCACCCAAATTGTCTACCCAGCTCACCTTGATGCTATCGCCGGACTTGGCCCCACTCGCCTTGAAAGAAAAGTAGGGATCCTTGGACACCGAGGTGCCCCACTGTGCCTCCATCACTACCTTGCCATTGTGCTCACAGGTCACCGTCTCGATATAGTGCGCCGGGATCAGCTCGCCATCGGCCGTTTTTCGAACGCCTGTTTCCATAGGATGTGGCATCAGGCACTTGACCTGCGCCACACCCTCTTTAATTTTCGCTCGCATCTTAATTTTTTTAGCAGCCATAATTATTCTCCCTTATCCGCCACATCCGCCAATCGTCACCTTCACATTTTTGGAGGTGAAAAAAGCCGTGGTATCTGTCTCTATAATTACTCGTATATTTGAACTCTGCCCCATTTTTATGCGGGTTGAAATATCGGCAATAGCACCCGGCAGCAACTTAAAGCTGGCCGACAGGGGATTGGGGTTCTGGTCAATTATCAGGCTGATTCTGCGAACATCTGCAATTGTAGTGCTTACGGTAACCGGCACCACCGCACCATTTTCCGCAATATCCGGAACCTTCAGCACGATATCACCCGAGGCGACAAGAGGCTTGTCACCCAGCAGCGACGTGAGGGTAGCCTCCGCATTCTTGGCGGCAAAGGCTTCGGTATTTCTGGCCCATAGTTTTAGTGGTATTGCCACCATGGCGCCAACGGCCAGCAGCTTCGCCAGAAAACGACGGCGGGTTTGCGTGTTAAACATTTCAGACACCTCCAGGGAGTCAGTTTGAGTTAAAGAGAGTGTATGTAATCGACAACGGACTCCAGTTCAGAATCGGTCAAAACCTTATGTGCACCGTAGGGCGGCATTGGCGTGCTGGGATTGCGCACTCGGGGGTCTGCAATTTGCGCCTTTAAAACGGCGCGTTCGGGAAAGCGCACCTTCATATTGAACAGGGGGGGGCCATAGTTACCCGGCAATTCAGCCCCTTCTACAGCGTGACAGGAATAGCAATTGCCGCCATTACGGTCCTCCGCCAGCGCCCTGCCCCGCGCTATGCTGTCGTCCAGTGCCGCATCTGCCCAGGCAGGGTTTTGTGCACCCACTACCAGTAGCAGTGCAGCCACATAAACTGCTTTGCCATTACTTTTTTTAATCATTGACTGGCCTCCACCATTGCCTGCACCACCTGGCGCACTTCATCATCAGAGAGCTGCGAAAAACCACCCTTCGCTGGCATCATACCCGCATTACCCTGATAACCATCCACCGCATGGTCGACCATCTGCTCCATACCCTGGGCAATCCGCGGTGCCCAGGCCTTGAGGTCGCCGACAATGGGGGCGCCACCCACACCATTGGCATGGCAGATAGCGCAGTACTGGTCGAATACCGGCTTGCCCACTGCACCGGCCATGGAGCCCGCTGTCGCAACCGGCTCACTCTCCGGCTCGGGAACATAAGCTGATGCCTCGGAAGTGATTTTGATATCGGCGGGGTTCCTGCATTTTTTCATGCAGTGCTTGTTGGCAACATCCGGCCGCGCATCGGCAATGAAATTGCCCTCGTTGGGCAGGCGGATACTGCTCAGGTTTTCTTGGGTTAATACAAAGTCATCTTCGACCAGATCGTTCAGGTATAACACATAGGCTGTCAGCGCATAGACCTCATCGTCACCCAGAGACTCGGGCTGGGTAAAGGGCATGGCACGATGAATATAGTCCCAGAGCGTGCTGGTGTACTTCCAGTAACTGCCCACGGTTTTATGCGGGCGGTCATCCTGCAAAGAGCCTTCGCCCCCTGCCAGGGTCGGGTATTTACCGACACCTTCACCAAAGGAACCGTGGCACTCGGCACACCTTTCCTCGTATAAATATTCACCATCTTCGACACTGCCGCTGCCCGGGGGCAAGCCCTTGCCGTCGGGGCGTACGTCTATATCCCAGCCGGCAATCTGCTCTGGCGTGGCCTGTATGCCATAGCCGTAGTATCCGGTTTTATCAGCTGCGGCCACTGTAGATGAGCCCAGCAGGCAAACGGCAAGTGACAGGACAGTTGCAACTGAACGCGGGAGGCTATTAGCTGATCTGAACATTGCGCACCCCCCCATTGTTTTCTATTTTCCAGGTGTGTATGGCATTTTTATGATAAATCGATGACGAACCACGCACATCCCGCAGCTGCGTATACGTAGGCTGTACATAGCCAGTTTCATCCACCGCACGGCTCTGCACCAGGGCAGTAGAGCCATCCCAATCCCACTCCAGGCCAAAGCGCGTCAACGCTCGCGGCAGTACAATACTGGTGAACTTGGTGGGACGCCAACTGACTCCACCATCAAAAGACACATCAACCCGCTTGATTTTACCGCGGCCAGACCAGGCCAACCCCTCCACCCAATACTTCCCGGGCCGGGTAAGCGGTTTTTCCGGGCTGGGCGAGGTGACAACAGAATTACACTCCTGCACAAAGGAAAATTCCCGGGAGCGGCCATCGGGCATAAGCTCCGTGTACTTTGACGTCTCTTCCCGGTGATACCAGGGCTTGTCACCTATCTCCAGGCGGCGCAGCCATTTAACACAGGTATTGCCCTCCCAGCCGGGGTTGATCAGTCGAACGGGGTAGCCCTGCTCCGGGCGCAGCGCCTCACCATTTTGTGCGTAGACAATCAGGGCATCATCCAATGCCTTGTCCATGGGGATGGAGCGGCTCATATGGGAGCCATCGGCTCCCTCTGCCAGAATCCAACTCGCTTTTTTATCGATGCCCACCTCTTCCAGCAAAGTAGACAGCAGTACACCGGTCCATTCACAACAGGCCAACATGCCGTGACTGAATTGCAGCCTGTCCATCTGTGCACCGCGCCACTCCATGCCGCCGTTAGCGGGACACTCCAGAAAGCGAATCATGCTGGTGGAGGGGAAGCGCATTAAGTCATCCATGCTCAGTATCAGCGGTCGCTTCACCATGCCGTGGATCATCAATCTATGCTGTTGCGGCTCGATGGCGGGCAAACCCGCATGGTAGCGCTCGAACACCAGGCCGCTGGGCGTAACAATTCCCTTTAGGTCCGCCAGAGGGGTAAAACTGATGGAGGCAATCTTGTCTGCGGTCAGCCACTCCACGGTGCGACGCTTCACATTGGCCTCAAAGGGCGATGGTTTGCCATAGGGGTCGGTGACCACTCCAGACCCCAGACGCTTCGTCCACCCCGGCACGCTGGGGGGCATGCCCGAGTCTGCAAGGGCCGCACTGGCGAGGCCCGCGCTGCCCAGCAAGGTCAAACCATTGCGCAAAAAGCTGCGCCGATCAAAGCCGCTTAGTTCGTCAGATGACGCTGCGACAGTGCGCAAAAGTTGATCCAGCTCACGTTGTTTCGACATTCTAGTCCTCGGAATCTGGGACAGTAGTTGTTATCATTGTGTTTTAGTATATTATAAAACTATCATATAGCAAGTAACTCATCCCTCCAAAGCAAGGGCAAGAAATGGATTTGGATAAAATGCAGGAGTCGGCACGGACAGCCAGCGAACTGTTAAAACTGTTGGGCCACCCCGACCGCCTCATGGTGTTATGCCAACTTAAGGGCGGCGAGCAATCTGTGGGTGAGCTCTCTAAGAGTGTGGGTATCAAACAATCTGCGCTGTCCCAGCACCTGGCCAGAATGCGCCACCTGGGTGTAGTCAACAGCCGGCGCGACGCACAGACCATTTATTACTCACTTTCAGGTGACAAGGTTAAGCGCATTGTTTCGGTGGTATATGAACTGTACTGCTCCGAAGAATCAGAGGCCTGAACCCCACCTATAGTCCCACCCCTAACTATCGCTGTATCATACCCTGGGGCCAATTCTGGCACCGGGATAAAATCGTTATTTACAAGTACGTAATTTCCGAATATCTTAATATTCAAACATAAGACAAGGTCATGATACGTATTATGGCTTTTTACAAAATATAATAAACGGAAAGCCCGCAATGACCATTAAAACAAACACACTGGCGATAACCGTTGCCGCCAGCACCTTATTGATGTCAACTGCCGCCATGGCCACCAATGGCTACCTAACCCACGGCGTGGGCACCAAGAACAAAAGCCTGGCAGGCGCGGGCACTGCTGCCCCCAACGAAACCATGAGCATGGTGAATAACCCCGCCTCCGCAGTGATGGTCGGCAAATCTTATGAGGCCGGTATCTCCATTTTTTCACCCCGGCGCAGCTACGAATCAAGCGAGAGCCTGATAAACGGGCAATTTGGTGCCTTTACCCTTGGCCCAGACAATATAGACAGCGAAAATGAATACTTCCCCATTCCTTTTATCGCCGGTATTTGGGAGCTGGACAACGACCGGGCCTTTGGTGCAGCTTTTTACGGGCGCGGTGGCATGAACACCGAATACCGCGGCGGGTCCGCTACCTTTGACCCCGACGGCCCTGGCCCCGCGCCCGTCATGACGCTCCCAGGCGCCTTTGGCAGTGGCACCCTGGGCGTAGACCTGAGCCAGGCATTTCTGGACCTCACCTATTCCGGTAAATCGGGCTCCCTATATTGGGGCATAACCGGTGTACTGGCCATGCAGGTTTTCGAAATCAGGGGCGTAGGAAGCTTCGCTGGCTTTACCGAGACCTTTGCCAAAAGCGGTGGCACCCAATTGCCCAGTAATTTGACCAACAATGGCCATGAATACGCCTTCGGCTATGGCATCAAAGGCGGCGTCATCTGGGAAACAACCGATACTGTTAACCTGGGCCTGTCCCTGCAAAGCAAAACTTATATGACCGACCTGGATGACTATGCCGACCTGCTGGCCGAGGGCGGCGGCTTTGATATCCCCGCCTCCGCACGAGTCGGCTTCAGTTGGCAGGTCTCCGCTAACGTCAGCTTACACCTTGATGGCGAACATATCTGGTACTCAGATATCGACTCTGTGGCAAACCCCATCCAGAATATCTTCAACTGCCCCACCGCAGGAACTGGCGGCACTGACACCTCGGCATGCCTGGGCGGCAACAGGGGCGCAGGCTTTGGCTGGGATGACATGACCATTGTCAAAGTAGGCATGGAGTGGAACCTGGACAATATCTGGATGTTCAGGGCGGGCTACAGCAAGGGAGACCAGCCCATCCCCGATTCGCAGCTACTGTTTAATATCCTCGCCCCCGCCGTGATGGAAGAACACATCACCCTGGGCCTGAGCCGGGGGCTGAGCAATGGCCATGAATTCAGCCTGTCGTTTATGTATGCACCCAGCAAAAGCGTAACCGGCCCCAATACCTTCGATCCAACCCAGGAAATCACCATCGAGATGGAGGAGTTCGAACTCGAATTCGGCTACTCCTGGTAACGTGACCGCCGGGCCCCAGGCCCGGTTAAGTCAACCCCCACCCCCCCGCAGATTTTATCGAGGGGCAAATACTCCTGCACACTGTTCCAAAAGAATATTATAAAGTGCTAATATACGAGTCGGTATACGCTGATAAAAACACTAAGACCAGCCACCGTT
>JAUVBI010000006.1 GCA_030591305.1 Pseudomonadota bacterium | reverse complement strand
TCGGCTGTGGTTCCGGTGTAGTAGCGATTGCTGCAGCACTGGGTGGCGCAAGTGAGGTTATCGCCTGCGATAATGACCCACTGGCGTTGGCCGCCACCCGCCGCAATGCACAACTCAACGGTGTGGAGTTAACCCTGGTTGCAGATTATTTTGAAGTGGAAGGTGAGATAGACCTGATTATCGTGGCAGACGTTCTCTACGACCGCGAAAATCTAGTGTGGCTACAACGCTTCACTGACAAGGCCGCCCAGGTGCTGATCGCAGATTCCCGGATAAAAGATTTTGACCACCCACCCTACGTAGAAATCAAACGCTGTGAAGCCAGTACGCTGCCAGATTTGGATGAGTCGGCAGAGTTTCGGGATGTGAGAATTTATTGCGCGGGCTCGTAGTTTTATCGAACAGTGGTTCCGCCTTGGGTGTCCAGGGGAGGTTTTTAAAACGCGCTGTAAATACGTCCATGTAAGCTCGACTGCCGCGTCCATGCGGCAGACGGTTTTAAAAACCTCCCCTGAACACCCAAGGCCAGGCTTCAACTTTCGATGCGTATAAAACTACGACCCTAATACTTTCCTATATGCTTTCACCGTCTCCGCCAACCCCATTCGAATAGCATCCACCGTCAGCGCGTGCCCGATAGAAACTTCCAGTAACCCCGGCACAGCGACAAATTGCGGCAAATTATTCAAATCCAGATCGTGTCCGGCATTCAGCCCAAGGCCCTCATCAGCAGCAACCTCTGCCGCCTCAATAAACCGCTTGAGAACAGCATCTACATTGTCCTGTTTGCGCCAGGCATCGGCGTAGGACTCGGTGTACAGCTCAATGCGATCGGCACCGGTCTGGGCGGCCAGCCTGATTTGCTCCGGGTCGGGGTCCATAAACAGGCTGGTACGTATACCCAGGGCCTGCAGCTCCTGTACCAGGGGGGCAACGATGTCGCCATCCCGTTTCAGGTCAAAGCCGTGGTCCGATGTGAGTTGGCCGTCCCCATCGGGTACCAGGGTGCACTGTGCCGGGCGAATTTCCTTTACCAGGGCCATAAAGCCCGGGTAGTCACTCACCCCTTCGCGGCCACTCTTGCGCGGGCCGGTCATGGGGTTGCCCTCGATATTGAATTCAACCTGCAGCATGGCAGCCAACTCAAAGCAGTCGTCCACTCGAATGTGGCGCTGGTCGGGGCGGGGGTGAACTGTGATGCCATCGGCCCCGGCATCCAGGCACATCGTTGCATGCAATGGAATACTGGGGTTGGTGGTGTCCCTGGAGTTCCGAATTAGTGCAATTTTGTTGAGATTGACGCTGAGCGCTATCACAGCAGGCTCTTGCGTGTTATCTCGGTAATAATGATGGTTTCGATGGGCACATTTTCCATTCCGGCTATTTTCTTCTGGTGTACCGGCGATGAAGCGATAAAGTCCACCACATCCAGCCCGCTGGTGACTTCACCAAATACGGTATAGCCGGGGCTGTCGGGGGTCCAGTCCAGACGCAGATTGGTACCTTGGTTAATAAAGAATTGGCTGGTGGCGGAATTGGGGTGGTTGGTTCTGGCCATGGCAATGGTGCCGCGGGTGTTGTGTACCTTGTTCTTTGACTCGTTGATGATGGGGGCCCGTGTTTCCTTCTTGCTCATATCGGGCAAAAAACCGCCCCCCTGAATCATAAACTTGGGAATAACGCGGTGAAAAATGGTGCCGTTATAGTGTCCGGCATCCACATATGCAAGGAAGTTTTTAACGGTAACAGGCGCCTTGTTTGGAAACAGGCGTAGAGTGATATCACCGTAATTGGTTTTGATGATGACCTGAGGCCTGGGCAGCGTGTTCTCCCCGGCCTGTACCCATGAGGGTAGCAGCATGAAAATAGACAGTAGTAATATTTTGTACATTTTAGTTTCCTGTGTTTAGTAGTGGTAGAGCTAGGCCCAGCTGGAGTCTCTGCGGCGCCTGGGCCACAACCTTGGTACCACCAGGGCAATGCTGACACCCAGCAATACTGCCAGGGCGCCGTTCATAAAGGCCTCGCTGCTCAGCCTGTCGTTCAATCGTTGATTGTCTGCCCGGTGCATTTCGAGTTCTGACTTAAGTGTCTCGGTCTCCACGATCAGGCGACGATTGTCCGTATCAAGCTGTACGGCATTCCCTGAAATTTGCTTGAGCTCCGTGAGTTCG
This sequence comes from Pseudomonadota bacterium, assembly GCA_030591305.1. The sequence goes on along the minus strand of JAUVBI010000006.1, from coordinate 29,266 downwards.
CGGGTGACGGCTTCAAGTTGCCCATCGGTACTCTGGATTTGATTTAATACATCGACACGCTCGGTTTTCAGGACAGTGGCTTCGTTGGACAGGGCGGTATTTTCTGCTTCCAGCTTAGCGGCCTTTTTTATGGCGGCATCCAGTTTGTTCTGCGCGGGTAGCTCGGTCATCAGGTACTGGGTGCGAATCCAGCCGCTGGTGCCCTTTGCTGTTGTTATTTGTGCAAAAACACCATCGTCGGAGAGGCGGGCAACCGTCATTCGCGTACCCGAGGGAATACCCCGGTGAGTGACTCGGTAATCGGAGCCCGGCCCGCTGCGCAGGGGAATATACTGCTTGTCGCTGACATAGCGTATGTCCTGTGCCGAGGCGGTGGTGGCCGCAAGTAGCAATAGAGCGGTGAGAGGTATGGAAAAACGCAAAATAATGTCCTTTATCTGGTAGTGAGTCGTGTCGGGTTTTCAGGCCTGCAGTTTATTCATTGCCGCACACCGAAACAAGCTCAGGGTAGAACGACCTTATAGGGCTTGACGGTGACCCGGTTGAATACGCCGGCATGGACATAGGGGTCTGAGTCAGCCCAAGCGGTGGCTGCCTCAAGACTGTCGAATTCGGCGATGATCAAGCTGCCAGTGAAGCCGGCATCTCCTGGTTCCCCGGTATCCAGTGCCGGGTGTGGCCCGGCTGTCAGAAGGCGTCCCTGGTCTACAAGTTTCTGGATGCGCTCTAAATGGGCGGGCCTGGCCTGCTGGCGCAGGGGGAGACTATTTTCTATGTCTTCGCATATGATGGCGTAGTACATGAGGCTATCCTTATTTCTGCGGGAGTTTCTCATCTGGCGAGTTTTCGTCGTCCAAGTCCTTCAGGTGGGGACTTATCAGGATGGCGGTCATAATCGTCAGCAATACGGTAAAGCCAATGGCTGAATAGAGTTTGTAGCTGACCCAGGTTTCTTCACTGTAATAGTAGGCCACGTACAGGTTCAGCCCACCGACCACGGCAAAATTCGTTGTCCAGATCAGGTTGAGGTGCCTCCAGACACGGTGGGGTAATTGCAGTTGGCTGCCCAGGGTTCGCTGCATCAGGTTCTTCTCGCCTATAAACTGTGACAGTCCGAAGGCGACAGCCAGTACCCAGTTAAAAATGGTCGGTTTCCACTGGATAAACATTTGATTGCGGAAAAACAGGGTGGCCCCGCCAAATACGAAGACCGCAAGAAGTAGCCACAATTGGCGTTTCTCGACCTGCCGGGTCAGGGCAAAGCTTATGATCACTTGCGCCCCGGTGGCGATCATCAGCACCGCAGTGGCGGAGAAAATGCCGTCCAAAGTGTGTGTCCAGGCGCCCAGTTCAATGGTCTGCCCCTTGAATTGGTAAACGATAAAAAACAGGGCGATAGGTATAAATTCAGCCAGTTGCTTCATAAAGCTGTTTGTCTCATTATTTTTCTGTCTCGATAATATTCACGGATGACAGCTACTTCATAGCTTTGCTTTGGCGTCAGCTGATACCATAGATGGTTCACACGACAGGGTACACACTTGCTAATAGATTTTCACAGTCATACCAACGCATCAGACGGTTCCCTGAGCCCCGCAGAGCTAATTGACAGGGCCGTGGCGGGAAACATTTGTCAGCTTGCCATCACTGACCATGACACCATGGCCGGCTATTGGGCCGCAGCGGAGTATTATACGCATATTCCCGGCCAGATGAGATTAATTCCCGGAGTGGAATTTTCCTGTCGTTGGTCGGGTACGACAATTCATATTGTGGGTCTGGCGGTAGATGCCGAGCACCCCGCCATGGCCGCGGGGCTGGAACTTTTGGCTAAGGCCAGGGTGGCCAGGGGCAAGAAAATCGCAGACCGTCTTGAGGCCAGGGGCTTTGCGGGGGCACATGCGGGCGCTCAGGCTATAGCGGGCGAGAGCCAGCTGGGCAGGCCACATTTTGCCCAATGGTTAATCGAGCAGGGTCACGTGGATGATTTCAACCAGGCTTTTGACAAATATCTGGGTCAGGGCAAAATTGGTGATGTAAAAGCGTTTTGGCCCGAACTGAGTGAGGTCACCCAATGGGTTGTCGAATCGGGTGGTGTCGCCATTGTCGCCCACCCCCTGAAATACCGTTTTACGCGGATGAAATTGCGCCGCCTGATTGTCGATTTCAAGCTCGCCGGGGGGCAGGCGCTAGAAGTATTGAACGGCAGGCAAACCGAGGATCAAACCGCTCAACTCAAGCGCCTGGCCCTGGAATTTGAACTGGAGGTCTCTGCGGGCAGTGATTTTCATCGCGATAGCACTTATGGCTGCCAACTCGGTGTAGAATTGCGCCACCTTGGAAGCCTGTGCGGCGTATGGCAGCGCTGGTCCAGCCCGCAACAGCAAGAGAGCAGCGCGTCGTGAGTCAGTTTTTTCAAATTCATCCGGATAACCCGCAGTCGCGGTTGATCAGGGAGGCCGTAGATATTATTCAGGCCGGCGGGGTGGTGGTTTACCCCACCGATTCGGCCTATGCGCTGGGCTGCCATATCGGTGATAAAAATGCCCTGGATAAAATACGCCGAATTCGAAAACTGGACGCGCGGCACAACTTTACCCTGGTGTGCCGGGATTTATCCGAGATAGCCAGCTATGCCAAGGTCGACAACACGGCCTATCGGCTGCTGAAACACTGCACGCCGGGGCCCTATACCTTTATCCTGCGGGCCACCTCGGAAGTGCCCAAGCGGCTAATGCACCCCAAGCGTAAAACAGTGGGCCTGCGTGTGCCAGACAACAACATAGCAATGGCTCTGCTGGCGGACCTGGGTGAGCCCCTGATGAGTGTCACCCTTATTATGCCGGGGGACGAGTACCCGCTGATTGACCCCTATGATATTCGCCAGGTTCTGGAGCACGACGTAGACCTGGTCATCGACGGCGGCTATTGTGGCATGGAGGCGACTACCGTGATTGATCTGGCAGATGATGTGCCCATGGTTTTGCGCGCGGGAAAGGGCGATACCGCGCCATTTGAAGATTAGTCAGGTATACTGAGCACTGACAAAAGCCATCGGCCATCCCAGTGAGCGAATCCGAGCCAGAACCCAATCCAGAGACATCGCAGGCGGCTATAGAAGCAGTTCCAGTCGAGGTGCAAGCTGCCGATTTACATCCAGCGCATCTCACCTCGCCACAGCAGGGCGAAATGCCCTTCGCCGTGGTCATGGGCAAGGCGGTCACGGAGCTCCCCAAGGATTTGTATATCCCGCCCCAGGCGCTGGAGGTTTTCCTGGAGGCCTTTGAGGGCCCTCTGGACTTGTTGCTATACCTGATCAGAAAGCAGAATCTTGATATTCTGGAGATCGATGTATCCCAGGTCACCGAACAATATATGCGCTATGTCGAGCTGATGGATGCCATGCAGTTCGAGTTGGCCGGAGAGTATTTACTGATGGCGGCGGTGCTGGCAGAGATTAAATCACGCATGCTACTGCCGCGTTCATCCGAGGTTGAGGATGACGAAGAGGACCCCAGGGCTCAGCTTATCCGTCGATTGCAGGAATACGAACGTTTCAAGCAGGCGGCAGCCGACATAGACGAGATGCCTCGCATCGGGCGCGATACCTGGGTGGGTAGTGGCAATCCACCTGACCTGAATCGGGCCAGGCCTGAGCCGGACGTCGATATGCGCGAGCTGTTAATGTCCCTCAGCGAGGTGCTGCGCCGGGCGGATATGTTTGAGAGCCACCAGGTACGACGCGAGGCATTATCCACGCGGGAGCGTATGTCCCAGGTGCTGGAAATATTGGCCGGTGAGCAGTTTGTGCCCTTTGTGTCGTTGTTCTCAGCGTCTGAGGGGCGTCTGGGCGTTGTGGTCACTTTTCTGGCGATCATGGAGTTGCTCAAGGAGTCGCTGGTGGAAATAGTACAGACCGAGAATTTCGGTCCCATCCATATTAAGGGCAGGTCTGAATAACATGGCAGAAACCGGTTTGGTGCAAATTGTAGAAGGGGCTCTGATGGCGGCAGGCCACCCCCTGAGCGTGGCGCAAATTGGAGAATTGTTCGAACAGCAGGAGCGCCCGGAAAATACCGAGATTCGCGAGGCACTCAAGGACGTGGGCCAGCGCTGCGAAGGCCGCGGTTTTGAATTACTGGAAGTGGCCGGTGGGTTTCGCTTTCAGGTGCGCCAGACACTCAGCCCCTGGGTGGCAAAATTGTGGCAGGAGCGGCCACAGAAATACTCCCGGGCCATGCTGGAAACCCTGGCATTAATAGCCTACAGACAGCCTATAACCCGCGGCGAAATCGAAGAGATTCGCGGTGTTGCGGTTAGCTCCAATATCATAAAGACACTGCATGAGCGCGAGTGGGTGCGAGTAGTGGGGCACCGCGATGTGCCGGGCCGGCCCGCTATGTACGCCACCACTAAAACCTTTCTGGACTATTTTAATCTTAAAACCCTGGATCAACTACCCGCCCTGGCGGAGATACGCGATTTTGAAACACTGACAGCGGAACTGGGCTTTACCGACATGGCGCCAACGCCGGAACAGGCTAACCAAACCGAAGGCGACCCCGAGGCGGGAGGCGACCCGAGTGCTGAATTAGCACTTGGATCGCAATCAGGTGCCCAGCCGACTTCTGAGCCCGATGGTATCGTCGAATCGGAGGAAAACTCTGACGCGAGCCCCACCGCCGTCGAGAATGAATCCCCACTCACCGTGGTCGGTGGCACTGAGCATGTTGCCACCGAAGAGCATGAGTCTCGAGAGCCACAACAAAATACGGAGACAGGTGCTTAGCCTCCACACTTATGACCGATAATTCTGAAAATTCTGAGTTGGCCTCCCAGCCAATACCCGGTGAAAAGCTGCAAAAAGTACTGGCAAGAGCGGGGCTTGGCTCGCGGCGGGAAATGGAGCGCTGGATACAGGCCAAACGAATTGTAGTCGACAGCAAAGTCGCAACCCTGGGTGACCGGGTAGATGGCAGAGCCAAAATCACGGTGGATGGCAAGCCCTTGGCCGCCCCCTCCGCCGATGAGACTCGCTGTATTCTCTATCATAAGCCCACCGGGGAAGTATGTACCCGTAAAGACCCCCAGGATAGGCGAACGGTTTTTGAGCGTCTGCCCAAGTTGAAAACTGGCCGCTGGATATCTATAGGCCGCCTCGATTACAACACGTCCGGATTGCTGTTGTTCACTACCGACGGTGAGCTGGCAAATGTTCTTATGCACCCCTCCGCCAATATTGAGCGCGAATATATGGTGCGCGTGATGGGTGATGTCGATGACGATATGCTGCAACGCATGACCGAGGGCGTTATGTTGGAAGACGGTGTAGCCAAGTTCGCCGACATTCAGCTTGGTGGTGGTCATGGCATTAATCGCTGGTTTTACGTGGTACTTATGGAGGGCAGAAACCGCGAGGTGCGCCGTCTGTGGGAGTCCCAGGGTTTGACTGTGTCGCGGCTCAAGCGGGTGCGCTATGGCGATGTCTTTATCCCCTCCAAGGTAAAACAGGGCCAATGGGTAGAGCTTGAGCGAAAGGAAATAAAGAGTCTTTATCGCATGGGGGGCTTACAGACCAAAGATGTAAAGCGCAATACCATTCAGGAACGCCAGGTTATGGAGCGCCAGTTTGGCAAGCGCCGCGGCAGGGCGGCGGGTAAGAAGAGTAAGAAGAGTAAGCGTTAGGGCCAATTGGTACTGTAGAAACCTTCATCAAACATATAGCGATGTTTCTTATAGATAAGCTCTCTTGTTTCCTCATCCAGCAGCGATTGTAATTCTGTACTGGGGCCCGATACATTGAGCATGGGGAACTGGGCGTCACACCCTGTAACCAGGTAGTTCTTGACGGCACTTGGAAACGTGCTTGAAAGTTCTTCGAAACGTATCAACTGCAAATTGTTAGGGCACTCACCCTCGATTAGAAAATAATCTTCCTGGGGAGAGCCGGGGCGGAGGTACCCGGCTTTCTCTACAAAGGTTTTGAAATTTCCCTGTGCCAGTTTTACTAACTCCGGCGATCCTTTTTGCCGGCGCTGTGCAATATGGGGTCTTTGCAAATGCTTGAAGTAGGAATATTCCAATGTAAAGGGGTGGCGTATTATCGCCAGAATTTTATCTATCTCGTCGATGGAGATTCCTGTCAGGCGCTGTACGTGGGGGGCGGCCTCGCGCAGCGGCATATGCCGCCCAATGTCTGTTATCGTTGTCACACCGGGCAGTGAGTTTATAGTCTTATTTTTTACTGCAGGGATGTAGCAGTTGTAGATCGGTGAGGGGAGGTTTTTGAGCAGAAAACTCGCACAGCTCATGCCTCCTGTTTTTCCGATATGAATAAATACAAGGTCCTGCGAAATTACCATATTTGTTCGCCAGCCCTATTGCGCATCAAAGCTTTTCCCGGTTATTCCACTGCTGTCACCACCCATGAGGTATAAATAGGCGGGCATAATGTCTTCCGGGAATGGGTTGCTTGTAGGGGATTCTCCCGGATAGGCGGCGCGGCGCATGGCGGTATTGGTCGCACCCGGGTTCAGGCAATTTACCCGCACCTTCGAGATGTTTTCCAGTTCATCCGCAAGCACCTGCATCAAGCCCTCTGTCGCAAATTTGGACACGGCGTAGGCACCCCAGAATGCCCGTCCGGTTCGCCCGACACCGGAGGAGGTAAATATCACCGAGGCTGAGGGCGCGGCCTGTAGCAGGGGCAGCAGGTTCTGTGTGAGCAGAAACTGCGCGTTCACATTGACCTGCATGACCTCGCTCCAGCTAGCGTAGGTGGCACTTTCGATGGGGCGTCGCTCGCCAAGTATGCCGGCGTTGTGGAGTAGGCCATCCAGTACGCCAAATTCCTTTTCCAGTGCCTCGGCCAGCATTTCGCACTGCTGTTCGGAGATGGTTTTTAAGTCCAGCGGAAAGATGGCGGCCTGGGGGTGGCCCGCGGCCTCAATCTCGTCGTATACGGCCTCCAGTTTTTCTACAGTGCGCCCCAGCAGGACGACAGTTGCACCGTGGCTTGCGTAACTGAGGGCGGCGGCCCGGCCAATGCCGTCTCCTGCGCCCGTAACCAGAATGGTCTTGCCCGCAAGCAGGTCGTGTGGTGCCGTGTAATTGTGTGGAATGGTTTGCATAAGGTCTATTCGAGGTTCCCTAAAATCAGTGTGGAGAGTTTGGTGCTGCAATCTACCCGGGCATTGGCACCCCAGGCAGCGGGGTCATCGCCGGGTTCTATATAACCGTAGGCGGCGGCAATGGTGTACATGCCCGCCCGTCGCCCCGCCTCAATATCGCGCTGATGGTCGCCCACGTAAATAGCCTGCTCAGGTGTGCAGCCTATTTGTTTACAGCTGAGATAGAGTGGCTCGGGGTGGGGCTTGGTCTGCGTTACATCGTCCGGGCAAACCACACAGGAGGGCGCCGGAGAAAAATTCAATTTACGCATCAGGGGGGCGGTATACGCCCGTGGTTTATTGGTGGCAATCCCCCAGGCTATGCCCTGTTCCTGAAGACGGATGATCAGGGTTTCTATGCCCGGGTAGGGTGTGGCCGCGGTGCCCAGTACTTCGCTGTAAAGCTCCAGCAGTCGCAGGCGCTTGCTTTCAAACTCGGCCTGACCTTCCTGCAGGTTAAGTGCGATGCGAACCAGGGCGCGTGCGCCACTTGAAACGGTGCAGCGAATAAGGCCTTCATCCATGGCCGCCAGCCCGTGCTCGGCGCGCAGAGCCTGTACTACGATAATGAATTCATTGGCGGTATCGACCAGGGTGCCATCGAGGTCAAAGACGACAGCTTTAAGCGTCGAGGGAAGGCCTGTCATTGTGTTGAGTTGCCAATGCGGTGCTGCCATTTACGAATTTTTTGCATCAGCTGGGCCAGGTCGAAATGCTTGAGCTCCCTGTCCTCCAGAACCAGCTTGCCGTTAATCCAGCTGTGGGTGACCTGGCTGCCATTACTGGCATAGACCAGTTGTGAAATGGGATTGTACAGCGGGCTGGTTTCCGGGCCACTCATGTCCACGGCGATAAGGTCGGCCAGCTTGCCCACCTCCAGACTGCCCAGGCTTTCTTCCAGACCCTGCGCCCTGGCGCCGTTTATGGTTGCCATTGACAGTGCCTGTTGCGCGGACACTGCACGGGCATCCTGCGATTGCAATTTTCCCAGCAGCGCGGCGGCATGCATCTCACTGAACAAATTCAGCTTGTTATTACTGGCGGCCCCGTCACTCCCCAGGGCGACGTTGACATTGTGTGCCAATAGTTTGGCCGTGGGGCAACTCCCCGATGCCAGTTTCATATTGGAGGTCGGGCAGTGGATGACATGGGCTCCGGTTGCCGCCAGCAGGGCAATGTCTTGCTCCCCCAGGTCGGTCATGTGCACGCACTGCATTTTGGGGCCCAGCAGGCCCAGCCGGTGAAGGCTGTCGATAGGGCGCTCGCCGTTTTGTTCCACCGCCTGTAGAACTTCACCGCTGGTTTCGTGCAGGTGAATGTGCACGCCGACATCCAGCTCTGCGGCCAGTGTGGCAACCTTGGCCAGGTTTTCCTCGGATACGGTGTAGGGCGCATGGGGGCCAAATACCACAGAAACCAGCTCGCTGTGTTTGAGGTTGTCTCTCAGGGCCAGCCCCTTGCTAATATATTCGTCGCCATCCTGGGCCCAGACCGTTGGAAAATCAAAAATGGGAAACGCAATCTGGCAACGCATGCCCATCTGCTGTGCGACTTCGGCGGTAATGTCCGGGAAAAAGTACATATCGGTGAAGCTGGTGGTGCCGCAGCGCAGCATTTCGACAATAGCGAGTGCTACGCCATCGCGGACAAATTCCTCGCCCACATGCTCGGCTTCGGCTGGCCAGATGTGTTGCTCCAGCCAGGGAGTGAGCGGCAGGTCGTCCGCATAACCGCGTAACAGGGACATGGCAGCGTGGCCGTGGGCGTTATTCAGCCCCGGGAGTAATACGTGCTCAGGCAGCGAATAGACTTCGCTGGCGCTGATGTAGGCCGTTTCTTCGGTGGGAAGAATGGCGACAATTTTGTTGGCTACCAGGGCGATACTGAACCCGGTCAGTACGTCACCTTGCGGTACCACAGGGACGATCCAGCCCGGGTGAATCAGAGTGTCCACAAATTCTGGAATTGGACTCATGGCGCGCTAAATCCTGTGCTGGGTGGGTGTTTGTTGCATTCGCGCAGAAGTATAACCTCAATTGCCCTGAAAGCTGTAAAAACGTGGCGGGAAAGCCCCATTTTCCGTATAATCGGCGGCTTATATTTGGGCTGACAGAATGGCGCTGACTAAAGCATTGATTCGGGACAAACTGGTGTTGCCTGGCGGGACACGCCGTGAATCCATCCATGGAGGCTCGTCTACAGCGTCCATGCTGTAGACGGTCCCGCCAGGCAACACCAGTCCGCCCCTTCCAACGCTTTAGTCAGCGCCATTCTGTTCAAATTGCAGTTAAGGAAACCGTAGTACATGGGTGAAATAGCGAGAGAAATTGTTCCGGTAAATATCGAGGACGAGCTGAAGCAGTCCTACCTCGATTACGCCATGAGTGTCATCGTGGGTCGGGCATTGCCCGATGTTCGGGACGGCCTCAAGCCGGTACACCGGCGCGTGTTGTTTGCCATGAATGAGCTGAACAACGACTGGAACAAGGCCTATAAAAAGTCTGCCAGGGTGGTGGGCGACGTTATCGGTAAGTATCACCCCCACGGCGACTCGGCGGTCTATGACACCATTGTACGCATGGCCCAGCCTTTCTCCATGCGCTATATGTTAATCGACGGCCAGGGTAACTTTGGTTCGGTAGACGGCGATTCTGCCGCGGCCATGCGTTATACCGAAATTCGCATGCGCAAAATATCCCACGACATGCTGGCAGATCTCGGCAAGGAAACCGTTGATTTTGTCGACAACTATGACGGCACCGAGCGTATTCCTGCGGTCCTGCCCACACGTATTCCCACATTGCTGGTAAACGGGTCCTCGGGCATTGCCGTGGGCATGGCTACCAATATTCCCCCACACAATATGACCGAGGTTATCTCGGCTTGCCTGGCCCTGTTGGACGATCCGGAATTGAGCATCGACGACTTAATGGAGCATATTCCCGGGCCTGACTTTCCTACCGGGGCCATCATCAATGGCCGGGCGGGCATTATCCAGGCCTACCGCACCGGCCGCGGCCGCATTTATGTGCGCGCCAAAGCTGAGGTAATTACCGATGAAAAGCGCGGCAAGGATATTATTCTCATACACGAACTGCCCTACCAGCTGAACAAGGCGCGCCTCATTGAGCGTATCGCCGAGCTGGTGAAAGAGAAAAAAATAGAGGGCATCACCGAGCTGCGCGACGAGTCTGACCGCGATGGGATGCGTGTGGTTATCGAACTGCGCCGTGGTGAGATAGGCGATGTGGTGCTGAATAACCTGTATGCCCAGACCCAGCTGCAATCGGTTTTCGGTATTAATATGGTCGCATTGGTCGATGGCCAGCCAAAAATACTGAACCTGAAAGAGATTCTAGAGGCATTCATTCGCCATCGCCGTGAAGTTGTTACGCGGCGCACGGTGTATTTGCTGCGCAAGGCCCGTGAGCGCGGTCATTTGCTGGAGGGGTTGGCTATTGCCCTGGCCAATATTGACCCGATTATTGCCATGATCAAGGCATCACCCAGCTCCGCGGAGGCAAAGCAGAAACTGATCGACGGCGACTGGCTACCCGGGGAAGTGACCGGCATGCTGGAACGTGCGGGCAGCGAGGCCTGCAGGCCCGATGAGCTGGAAGAGCAGTACGGGCTGCGCGATGGCAAGTACTATCTGTCGCCCGCCCAGGCCCAGGCCATTCTGGAGTTGCGCCTGCACCGGCTCACCGGTCTGGAGCATGAAAAGCTCATCAAGGAGTACCAGGAAAAGCTGGCTGAGATTGCCGATTACCTGGAGATTCTGGGCGACGCGGTTCGCCTCAAGCAGGTCATTCGGGAAGAAATGCTGGAAGTGGTGGAGAATTACGGCGATGAGCGTCGCACCGTAATTACCGCCTCCCAGCACGACCTGACAGTGGAAGACCTGATCACCGAGGAAGACCGTGTGGTTACAATCTCCCACGGTGGCTACGCCAAAACCCAGGCCCTGTCCGATTACCAGGCCCAGCGTCGCGGTGGCACGGGCAAGTCTGCCACGGCTGTAAAAGACGAAGATTTCGTCGAACACCTGCTTATCGCCAGCACCCACGCCACCATCTTGTGTTTTAGTAATATGGGCAAGGTGTACTGGCTGAAGGTTTTTCATATACCGCTGGCCAGTCGGGGTGCCAGAGGGCGGCCCATGGTCAACCTGTTGCCGTTGGAAGAGGGCGAAAGGGTTACCTCTATATTACCGGTTGATGAATATACCGAGGGCCACTACATTTTCATGGCCACCGCCAACGGCACCGTGAAAAAGACAGCCCTGACAGATTTTGCCCGGCAGCGCAGTGTGGGGCTTCGCGCCCTGGCGTTAGAGGAAGGTGATGTGCTGGTCGGTACCGCCATCACTACCGGCGATTGTGATGTCATGCTATTCAGCAGTGAGGGCAAGACCGTGCGTTTCAAGGAAGAAGTGGTGCGTGCCATGGGCAGAACAGCCAAAGGTGTGCGCGGTATTCGCCTGGCTGAAGGGCACCGCATGATATCCATGATTATTCCGGCAGAAAATGGCAAGGTGCTGACCGCCAGTGAAAATGGCTATGGCAAGCGTACCGAGGTGACAGAATTTCCCACCAAGGGCAGAGGCAACAAGGGCCTGATCGCCATGGTGACCAGCGAGCGCAATGGCAAGTTGGTAGGAGCCGTACAGGTTTTTGACGGCGATGAACTGATGTTGATCTCCAATCAGGGCACTATGGTGCGCACGCGGGCCGATGAAGTGTCAATTCTGGGCCGCAACACCCAGGGCGTGCGGGTTATTCGCACCAAGGAGGATGAGGTTCTGGTTGGCGTGGAGCGAATTGACGAGCCCGCCCCGGAAGTTATCTATGAAGATGACAGTGTTGAGCAATCAGCCGATAAAACAGATACAGATACAGATACAGGCGAAGAATAATGTCCCGTTGTTACAATTTTTGTGCCGGCCCGGCCGCGCTTCCCGAGTCAGTCCTCGCCACCGCCGCGCAGGAAATGCTCGACTGGCATGGCAGGGGCCTGTCCCTGATGGAAATGAGCCACCGCAGCCCCGAGGTGATGGGTGTGGCTCAGCATGCGGAGCAAACCCTGCGTGAGCTGTTGTCTATATCGGATGATTATGCCGTGTTGTTTTTGCAAGGTGGTGCGAGCACACAGTTTTCAGCGGTGCCGTTGAACCTGTTGAACGGCAAAGCCAATGCAGATTACGTTAATACCGGGCAGTGGTCGAAAAAGGCCATCGCCGAGGCAAAACGCTATTGTAATGTCAATGTGGTGGCCTCCTCGGAAGACACGAAATTCTCAAGCATTCCACCTTTTGAGAGCTGGCAACTGGGTGAAGATGCCGCGTACCTGCACTACACACCGAATGAGACTATCGGTGGTGTGGAGTTTTTCTGGACACCCGAGGTAGGCGTGCCGGTGGTAGCTGACATGTCTTCTACTATTCTGTCCAGGGTGATCAATGTTGACGATTTTGGCGTTATTTATGCCGGAGCCCAGAAAAATATCGGCCCAGCGGGTTTGACCCTGGTTATTGTCAGGCGCGACTTGCTAGGGAAAGCCCATCAATACTGCCCGGCAATGCTCGACTGGAAGGTGGCAGCTGACAATGACTCCATGTATAACACGCCGCCAACCTATGCCCTGTATCTGGCGGGCCTGGTGTTCGACTGGTTGCAGGAGCGCGGTGGCCTGGCGGCGATGGAAGTTATCAATCGCAACAAGGCAGAAAAGCTGTACGGCGCAATAGACAGCAGTGATTTTTATGCCAACCCGGTGGAGGTGCGCAGTCGCTCCTTGATGAACATACCCTTTACACTCGCAGATGCCGAGTTGGATAAGGTCTTTCTACAAGAGGCCGAGGCGGCGGGGCTGCAAAATCTCAAGGGTCACCGCTCTGTCGGTGGCATGCGAGCCAGCATATACAATGCGGTGGGTATGGACGCAGTGGATGCGTTGATAGCCTTCATGGCGGACTTTGAGGCGCGTAAAGCGTAAACCCTGGAAGAGGCATGGCAGACACACGAGATCTCGAACAGGTCAGGGCAGATATCGATGCAATTGACCAGCAAGTTCAGGCGCTGATAAGCGACCGGGCGAGGTGTGCCCAGCGGGTTGCCGAAATTAAAATGGCCGAGTTGTTGGCCGCCCAGGAGCGCGGCGATCCGGTTAGTGAGGTGGTGTACTACAGACCCGAGCGCGAAGCGCAGGTACTTAAGCGCATCATGGACCGCAATGAGGGGCCGTTGCAGGGTGAAACAGTCGCCCATATCTTTCGGGAGATTATGTCCGCTTGCCTGGCACTGGAAAAACCCCTGCAAATTGCCTATCTGGGCCCCGAGGGTACGTTCACTCAGGCTGCGGCTATAAAACACTTTGGTCACGCCGCCATCTGCGTTCCACAGGCCAGCATAGAGAGTGTCTTTTCCCAGGTTGAGTCTGGCGAGTGCAACTATGGTGTGGTGCCGGTAGAGAATTCCACAGAGGGAATGGTCAGCCATACGCTGGATACCTTTATGGATTCTCCCCTGAAAATATCCGGTGAGTTGGAGCTGCGTATAGGCCACCACCTGCTGGTGTCAGAGCACACTTCGCCAGACTCAATTACGCAGATCTGCGCGCATCAGCAGGGGCTCGCCCAGTGCCGCAACTGGCTGGACCGGCACTGGCCCGAGGCGGAGTGCATAGCGGTGAGCAGCAATGGTGAGGCGGCCAGAATGGCGGCGGAAACACCCGGTGTTGCCGCAATAGCCGGCGATATGGCTGCCGACCGCTACCACCTGGAAAAGCTGGCCGAGCACATCGAAGATTACTCGGACAATACCACCCGTTTTCTTATTATTGGCCGTGAAGAAGTGCCCCCAAGTGGTCGTGACAAAAGCTCAATTATCGTTTCCAGCCGCAATAAACCCGGCGCCCTGTTCGCCCTGTTGGACCCTTTCCGCCGGGCGGGTATCAGCCTGACGCGTATTGACACGCGGCCCTCGCGCACCGAGAAGTGGGCCTACGTATTTTTTATCGAGTTTGAAGGGCATATGCAGGACGAGAAAGTTGCAGCGGCAATACAGGAATTGGAGGAGCAATCAATCTTGATGAAAGCATTGGGCTCTTACCCCAGAGCGGTTCTGTAGCGTCCCATGGCAAAAATTCCGGTTGTTGAAAACCTTGTTATTCTCGGCCTCGGCCTTATTGGCGGTTCGTTGGCGCGGGCGCTGAGAAAAAGCGGTTTCGCCAAAAACTTTATCGGCTACGGGCATCGAGAGCCATCCCTGAAACGAGGCCTTGAGTTAGGGGTTATCGACGAATACACCCTGGACCTCAGTGAGGCTGTCGAGCGGGCAGATATTCTGGTTATAGCCGCGCCGACATTAATTGCCGCAGACATGCTGAAGCAAATATTGCCGCAGCTTGAAGGGCGCTCGCACAGTCCGGTCATTACCGATGTAGCCAGTGTTAAAGGTATTTTGCGTGATACGGCAATAGAGATTGTGGGTCACATGCCGCCACAACTGGTGTTGGGCCACCCCATTGCGGGCTCTGAAAACAGTGGTGTGAACGCCTCGGATGAGAACTTGTTTGTTAATCACCGGGTGATTTTAACCCCGGTTGAGGGCAACGATAGTGGTGCGGTGAGCCTTGTTCGTGATATGTGGCTGAGCACCGGTGCTGAAGTTGTCGATATGGATGTCGATGAACACGATGCCGTACTCGCCGCCACCAGCCACCTGCCGCACATATTGGCGTATGCCCTGGTGGATGCTCTGGCCCAGAGTGATGCCAGCGAGGATATTTTTCGCTTTGCCGCGGGAGGCTTTCGTGATTTCACTCGTATAGCGTCTTCCGACCCGGTGATGTGGCGCGATATTTCAATTGCCAACAAGCGCGCTCTGCTGGATACCATCGACATGTACAGTGCCAGCCTGTCTGCGCTGCGCGAGGCGGTTGCGGCAGAGGATGCCGATGGCCTGCTGGAAACATTCAGTCGGGCCAAGCGTGCGCGAGATGAGTTTTCTGCCATTCTTGCTGCGCGCGACAAGTGAGGGCTTAAACGGTGTTAGTCGAGAGTTTATTGTATGGAATTTAACGTTATGCCCGGCGGGCTTATTTCCGGTGAGGTCAGGGTGCCCGGTGACAAGTCCATGTCCCATCGCTCCATCATGTTGGGGGCTATAGCCCGTGGAACGACCCGTGTTACCGGTTTTCTGGAGGGCGAGGATGCCCTGGCGACCGTCGCGGCATTCAGGGCCATGGGGGTGCAGATAGAGGGCCCCGAGGACGGCAAGTTAACCGTGCACGGCGTGGGTCTTAATGGGCTTCAGGCACCGTTGGCAGAACTGGATTTAGGCAATTCGGGTACCAGTATCAGGCTGTTGGCCGGTTTGATGGCAGGGCAGCGCTTCGATTCGGTGTTGACCGGAGACGAGTCCCTGCGCGGCCGGCCCATGAAAAGAGTACTCACACCGCTGTCCCTGATGGGCGCGGATGTACGTGGTGCCGATGTTGAAGGTGACAGGCCGCCACTGACCGTGCGCGGAGGCCAGTCTCTGCAGGGAATTCACTACGACCTTCCCATGGCCAGCGCCCAGGTAAAGTCCTGTGTATTATTGGCCGGGCTGTATGCCAAGGGGCGGACATCCATCACCGAGCCAGCGCCCACCCGCGATCATACCGAGCGCATGCTGCGTGGTTTTGGCTACGATGTCGGTAAAAAAGATGGTGTTATCTTCCTGCACGGTGGTGGTGAGCTCACTGCCACTGACATTGACGTGCCGGCAGATATCTCCTCGGCTGCTTTTTTTATGGTAGCGGCCAGTATTGCACCGGGTTCGGACCTTCTTCTTACCCACGTGGGTATCAACGCCACCCGTACCGGGGTGATTAATATCCTGCGTTTAATGGGTGGTGATATCACTCTCAGCAATGAACGGGAGGTGGGCGGTGAGCCCGTTGCCGATATCCGGGTGCGCTATGCGCCGCTAAAAGGTATCGATATCCCCGTTGACCAGGTGCCCCTGGCGATTGATGAAATGCCGGTCCTGTTTATAGCGGCTGCCTGCGCCGAAGGACGCACGGTTTTGCGTGGTGCCGAGGAGTTGCGGGTGAAGGAGAGCGACCGAATTGCATCCATGGCCGAGGGTTTGACGACACTCGGTATTGTCAATGAAGTGCGTGACGACGGTATTATTATAGAGGGCGGAACCCTGGGCGGTGGCGTCATTCACACTTATCACGATCACCGTATTGCCATGTCTTTTGCCGTGGCGGCACTGCGCGCCGAGGGTAAAATTCGCATTCTGGATTGCGACCATGTGGCCACGTCTTTCCCTGTTTTTGATGCCCTGGCCAGGGGGCTGGGCCTACAGATATCGGCCCTGGCAGATTAATGCAAAATGCGCCGGTCATAACCGTCGATGGCCCCAGTGGTGCCGGCAAAGGCACCATAAGCCATTTACTATCCCAGACCCTGGGTTGGCACTTTCTCGATAGCGGCGCACTGTACCGCGTGGTGGGCCATGCCTGTGTGATTGAAGGCGTCAGTTGGGACGATCACCCTGCGGTCAGCGAGGTTGCGCGGCACCTGGATGTTTCCTTTACCCTGTCTGACAGCGGTGAGGTGTTGGTGGCCTACCAGAATACCGATGTAAGCCGTGATATTCGCACCGAGGACGGCGGTCGGGGCGCCTCTACCGTCGCCGCCATACCTGCTGTTCGAACCGCTTTACTGGCCCGTCAGCATGAGTTCAAGCGCCCCCCTGGGCTGGTGGCGGACGGTCGGGATATGGGCACAGTAGTTTTCCCCGATGCCCCGCTCAAATTCTTTCTGACCGCCAGCGCACAAGAGCGCGCCCAGCGGCGCTACCAGCAGTTGCTTGCCAAGGGCGAAAGTGTTAGTCTGCCGCGCCTTCTTGAGGCTATCGAGGAGAGGGATGCGCGCGACAGTTGTCGTTCCGTCTCCCCTCTGGTTCCCGCAGAAGACGCCATAGTGGTTGATAGCACCGGCACTCCCATCGCACAAGTGTTCGCACAGGTGATGGATAAAGTGAAGGAAAAAGGGCTTATTTAGAGCCCATTTGTCGCGAACTTCCATAAAATGGCATTTATGTCTGTTGCAAGCACTGATTCCAGTCAGGGTGTAGGCGGCAGACTTCATTAGATACCCCGGGTCGGCTGGAGACGCGGTTACGAACAGGTGATATACAATGAGCGAAAACTTCGCTGAACTATTTGAAGAAAGTCTGAAAACCGTCGACATGACTCCCGGTGCTATTGTTACTGGCGTAGTTATAGACATCGACAGCGAGTGGGTAACCGTACACGCAGGCCTCAAGTCTGAAGGTGTTATTCCCCGCGTTCAATTCCTGGATGCCGCAGGTGAATGTAACCTGAGCATCGGTGACGAAGTACAGGTAGCCCTGGAGTCAGTAGAAGATGGTTTCGGTGAAACCAAGCTGTCCCGTGAGAAAGCCAAGCGCGCCGAGTCCTGGACAGAACTGGAAGCTGCACACGAAGCAGACGAGGTCGTCACCGGCATTATCAACGGCAAGGTCAAAGGTGGCTTTACCGTGGATATCAACACCATTCGGGCTTTCCTCCCCGGTTCATTGGTCGACGTGCGTCCGGTACGCGACACCCTTCACCTGGAAGGCAAAGAGCTGGAATTCAAAGTTATCAAGCTGGACCAGAAGCGCAACAACGTGGTGGTTTCACGTCGTGCTGTTATGGAAGCTGCCAACTCCGTAGAGCGTGACGCACTGCTGGAGTCTCTGCAGGAAGGTATGTCTGTTAAGGGTATCGTCAAGAACCTGACCGATTACGGCGCGTTCGTAGACCTGGGCGGTGTTGACGGCCTGCTGCATATCACAGACATGGCCTGGAAGCGTATCAAGCATCCTTCCGAGATTGTTGAAGTAGGTCAGGAAATCGACGTTAAGATTCTCAAGTTCGATCGCGAGCGCAACCGCGTGTCACTGGGCTTGAAGCAATTGGGTGAAGATCCATGGGTTGAAATCAAGAGCCGTTATCCAGAAAACAGCCGCATCAAGGCGCGTATCACCAACCTCACCGACTACGGCTGCTTTGCCGAGCTGGAAGAGGGTGTTGAAGGTCTGGTACACGTTTCCGAGATGGATTGGACTAACAAAAACGTTCACCCCTCCAAGATCGTCAATCTGGGCGACGAAGTAGAAGTAATGGTTCTGGATATCGACGAAGAACGCCGTCGTATCTCGCTGGGCATTAAACAGTGCCAGCAGAACCCATGGGACGCTTTCGGCGAGAAGTACAAGAAGGGCGACAAGATCTCCGGTAACATCAAGTCTATTACTGACTTCGGAATATTTATTGGCCTGGAAGGTAACATCGACGGACTGGTACACCTGTCTGACATCAGCTGGAACGAAGGTGAAGAAGTTGTTCGTGACTACAAGAAGGGCGACGAGATAGAAACAGTTATCCTGTCTATCGATTCTGAGCGCGAGCGTATCTCACTGGGCGTCAAGCAACTGGAAGATGACCCTTTCTCAAACTATGTGGCCGAAAATGATCGCGGCGCCATCGTAACGGGCGAAGTGACCGAGGTCGACCCCAAGTTTGTGACCATCAAGCTGGCTGAGGAAGTTGTGGGCGTACTGAAAGCTCAAGACATCAGTCGTGACAAGGTCGACGACGCACGCAGCCTTTATAAGGTGGGTGACAGCGTCGAAGCCAAGATCGTATCTGTCGATCGCAAGAATCGTGGACTGGCCCTGTCAATCAAGGCCAAGGACTACGACGACGAGAAAGAAGCGGTTAAGTCCCTGAAAGAGCAGGAAGTTGAAAGTGCTTCTCCAGGTACTATCGGCGATCTGATCAAGGCGCAAATGCAGGATAAGTAAACTGGTCTGCACTGGGCATCTGTCCCGAATAAGAGAGGGTTCACTGCGGTGAACCCTTTTTTTTCGTTAAAAAATAAGGACTTGCGTAATTCTCGCTATCGGGTCAAAATACCAACCCTTAGTTGAGCCGCCTGCGGGTATCACTGGCAGTCGCGAAACCAATAAGACTTCTTATAAGGAGGAACCATGACCAAAAGCGAACTGATTGAACTGATCGCCGCGAGACAGAGCCAGCTATCCTCCAAGGATGTTGAGTTAGCGGTAAAAACTATTCTTGAGCATATGTCGCAATCGCTCTCCACCGGTGAACGCATTGAAATCCGTGGCTTCGGTAGCTTTTCCCTGCATTACCGTGAGCCCCGCAAAGGGCGCAACCCCAAAACAGGCGATGCCGTGGAGTTAACCGGTAAATATGTTCCCCACTTCAAGCCCGGCAAGGAGTTGCGCGAACGCGTAAACCTGGGGTTGCACGAGGGCCTGTAGCAGTATGAAGTTGCTGCGCAGCCTGTTTAGCGTTCTCATTGTTTTGGCGACACTCGCCGCTGGCGTGTTATTTGCGCTGCAAAACAAAGCCCCCATTCCACTGGATTTACTGGTTTATACCTTCGAGCCGAAGAGTCTCGCCCTGTGGATACTGTTGGCACTGGCCGTGGGTGGCCTTATTGGCATGTTGGTCTCCTCGGCCATTGTGCTGCGCCTGCGAGCGTCATTGGGCTCTAGCAACAGGAAGTTAAGCAGGGCCAGGGCAGAGTTGGACAGCTTGCGCACTGCCGGCCTGAAAGACGGTGAATGAACTCCTCTTATTTGCACTACTCTTTTTTGCAGTAGGTATTGGTTGGCTGCTGGGGCGCAGGGGTCGTAGCAAGGTCGGCGCCGTACCAGAATTGCCCAGCCAATACTATAAAGGCCTGAATTACTTATTGGATGGCCGTCCCGACGGCGCCATCGATGCCTTTGTCACTGCCCTGGAAGTCAATAGTGAAACCCTGGAAACCCATATTGCCCTGGGCAATGTGCTGCGCAGGAAGGGCGAGGTAGAGCGGGCCATTCGCATACACCAGAATCTGTTAGCGCGCCCAAGCCTGCCGCGCGCCCAGGTTCACCAGGCCCACCTGGAACTCGCCCTCGACTATATCAGTGCCGGATTACTGGACAGGGCCGAGCGCTTGTTATTGGACCTGGTTGATGAATCGCCAGACCTGTGCCGTACCGCACGGCGCCACCTGCTGGAGATTTACCAGAGTGAGCGAGAGTGGAAGCGCGCGGTAGAGGTTGCGCTCACCTTGCTGCCCAAAAAATCCCTGCTGGGCAGCTCTACGTCCGCTAGCTCAGGTGATAGAGGACAGGATGTTGCCGTCGTGTTGGCGCATTATTATTGTGAACGAGCGGTGGAGAAACTAGCGTGGGGAAAACTACAACAGGCCCACAAGCTACTGCAACAGGCTTTGGGGGTAGACAAACAGTGTGTGCGCGCCTCAATCATGATGGGCGATGTCGAGTATCGGTCTGGACACTATAAATTAGCAATAAAGGTACTGCACCGGGTGCGCCTGCAGGACCCGGGTTACATTCCAGAAACAGTGGGTCTTTTGAGACAGTGCCACCGGGAACTCGATGATGAGGGCTCCCTCAAGACCTATCTTGAGGAGTGTCTGAGTACTTACCCCAGCGCAACACTGATATTGGCGGTGGCCGACGATATTTGTGAAGCCCAGGGGGCTCACGCGGCGGGTGAGTTTTTATCTACACAACTGGACCGGCAGCCCTCGCTGAGGGGGCTGGCTAAATTAATGAAGCTGCGAATGGAGCGTGTAGAGGGGGAGGAGCGCGAAAAGCTGGACTTGTTTCAGGGTTTGGCCAACAGGCTGATTGCCGACCACAATGCCTATCGCTGCGAACACTGCGGGTTTGCAGGCAAGCACCTTCATTGGTTTTGTCTCGGCTGCAAAACATGGGGCACCATGAAAACAATTAGACTGGCAGGAAATGAAGAATGGAATCACCCGTAATAGTCGCGCTTGATTATCACGCCGAGGCACCGGCACTGGAACTGGCGAGCAAGCTCTCCCCCGAACTTTGCCGTTTGAAAGTGGGCAAGGAGTTGTTTACCCGTTGTGGTCCTGCCCTGGTAGAAACATTGCAGAACCAGGGCTTCGACATATTCCTGGACCTGAAGTTTCACGACATTCCCAACACGGTCGCCGGGGCTGTGCGAGCGGCGGCAAGCCTGGGTGTCTGGATGGTCAACGTCCATGCCTCTGGCGGCAGGCGGATGATGGAGGCCGCTGTGGATGCACTACAAGCGTTTGAGCAGCGCCCAAAACTGATCGCGGTAACCGTTCTTACCAGTATGTCCAATGAGGACTTGCAGGAACTCGGCTATACCCAGACGGCCGATATCCGGGTTGCGCAACTGGCAGCCCTGGCGGCGAGTAGCGGTGTAGATGGTGTCGTTTGCTCGGCCCGGGAAACCGAGATGTTGCGGCGTGAACGCGGTGCAGATTTTTGTCTGGTGACCCCGGGAATTCGTCTGGAAGGAGATGCTGCGGGAGATCAGCGCCGGGTGGTTACACCAGCACAGGCCATGGCCAATGGTTCTGACTACCTGGTGATTGGTCGTTCAATAACCGCTGCGCAGAAGCCACTGGACGCACTGGAGCGAATTCACCGGGAGTTACGGAGTTAGGCGATAGTTTGGGGCAATAATTATTATTGCCCCAAACTATCCTCCCAGACAGCACTACTCACTTTCCCCCATATTTAGTCAAATTCAAGCACATTGCACAGCAGCACAATATTCACTGCTAGACTTATTTCCGATACGGATGTTTGCACGGACGCAACATCAATATATGGAGATAACAACATGAATATTTCGCAACTATCGCAGTTCTACAATCAAACCGCACCGCTTATCAAGGGGGCGATATTTCTTCTTCTAATCCTGGGGCTGAGCCCCATTGCACTGAGTACGTCAGCCTATGCACAAGGAGATGCCGCGGCGACACAGCAAATGACGGTCAATATCAATGCGGCCGACGCCCAATCCCTGGCCGCGGGTTTAAAGGGGATTGGGCCCAGCAAAGCCGCTGAAATTGTAAAGTATCGAGAAACCTACGGACCATTTGCCTCTGTCGATGAATTAATCGAAGTGAAGGGCGTGGGTCAATCCACGGTGGAAAAAAATCGGAATGTATTAACACTGGAATAAGACCGCAACATCCGTATCATGAAAGGGGCTCAGGCCCCTTTTTTATGTCACGTTACAAAAATCTTTGACAATAGTACTGCAGCTAAAGCTTGCACAAAGCCGGGTAAAAACTTAGGGTTAGCGCCGGTAAACGTCAATAACAAACGCAACTGCTGTGGTTACCACGTGAAATACCTCGTTAGCGGAGCGACCGGTTTTATCGGTCGCGAATTATGTCGTCAACTGACAAATAATAATGTGTCATACACTGCGCTAAGTCGCGGCGGTGCTTCGCTGCCTGACGGCACCGCTACTACTTCTGTTGATTTTAGCTCACGGGAAATAGATCCCCAATTACTGCGGGGGGTAGATGTTGTCTTTCATCTGGCGGGCATTGCTCACCAGAGCGCGCAACCCAGTGCCCATATACAAGTTAATCACCTGGCCACTCTCGCTCTGGCAAAGGCATCAGCTGTTGCGGGAGTAAAGTGCTTTATCTATCTGAGCAGTGTGAAGGCAATGGGTGCGCCCGATGATGACGCAGTGCGTACCGAGGGGGACTGTACGCTGCCGACCAATACCTACGGTCTGTCCAAACTGGCGGCGGAACGGGATTTACAATCTGAATTTTTCAACAGTGAGATGTCTATTGTTATATTGCGGCCGACCCTGGTGTACGGTGCCGGGGTAAAGGGTAATTTGCAGTCAATGCGACGCGCTGTACGTGGGGGCATTCCACGTCCTCCGGAGTTGGGCGGGCGCTCGATGATAGCGGTACAGGATTTGGCCGGGGTTATGTTGCAGATTGCCATTGAGCCACCCCCTGGAATTAATCTGTGGATTGTGTGTGATGGCCACAGCTACTCTGCCAGACGGATCTATGATTTGATGCGAGCGGCGTCAGGCAGGGCTGCGGGTAGCAGTTACCTGCCACTTTGGATTTGGAAAATTGGTGCTTATTTGGCCGATGGCATGCGCGATCGAGGTAGCGACTCAAGATTCAATAAATTGTTCGGAACGGAGCTTTACAGCAGCACCGCTATCATGAGGGATCTGTCCTGGCAGCCGCAGTTTGAGTTGGCGGATGTCGCGCCTGAGATAATGGCTGTGCCAGAGGAGGGCTCCCAGTGAGTGCAGCTACACTATCGATTATGCTCACATTTCTGTGCTCGGTAGTGTTGTGCGGTGTTTATCTGCGATTGGCCCGACGTTGGCAAATCATGGATGTGCCCAACGAGCGCAGTTCTCACCAGCACCCCACGCCCAGAGGTGGCGGCCTGCCATTGATGCTGGCATTTTTCTTCGGTGTAGTGCTGGTATTCGGGCTCTCCGTATTCTGGTCTTCCCAGTACAGTGCAGCCTTGCAGGGAGCGTTGTTTCTGACCCTGCTGGGGCTGGTGGATGACAACTGGACATTGTCGGCGCGCCCGCGGTTTTTTGCCTATGGATTGTGCAGTGTTCTGGTCGCAGCTGCGTTGTTGCGCACCGATGGCGCAGCGTCGGGTTTACTGCTCATATTTTGTACAGCATTCGTTATATTGTGGGCGCTGAACCTGTATAACTTTATGGATGGAGTGGATGGCCTGGCGGCTACCCAGTGCTTTCTCGCCTGCTGTGCAGTGGCTGTGCTGGCCTGGGATAAAGGCGGTGAGTCCGGTTATTCTGTGTTCTGCCTTTTATTGGGGTTTAGTCACCTCGGGTTTTTGTTGTGGAACTGGCCGGGTGCACGATTGTTTATGGGGGATGCGGGCAGTATTTCCACCGGTTTTTTGCTCGCGGCCCTGGCCGTGCTGGGTGCCACCCAGGGTTACCTTCCATTTTTTTGTTGGTTTGTGCTGTTGGCCGTGTTTATCACCGATGCCAGTTGGACTCTCTGTTGGCGCGTCATAAGCGGCCAGAAGTTCACCCAGGCTCACCGCAGCCACGCCTATCAGCGCCTTTCACGGCACTGGGGTTCGCACCAGCTGGTGGTTGTTTTACTGATTGCCATCAACGTGTTGTGGTTGTTTCCCCTGGCCTGGGGTACTGCCCTGTGGCCACAGTACATCCCTATTTTTGTAACTTTGGCATATTTTCCTCTGCTTCTGGGCATGGCCAAAATACACAATTTGGAGTAGTATTGAAAATTCTGGTCATCGTTTTCTGTTGTATCTTCAGGGGTGGGAGAGGTCTTGCTGAAACGCATCGCTACATACGCCATATTGCTGATTGCTGTTATTGTCGGCAGCCTGCGCGATGCTTTGGAAAAGTTGATTGAACTCCCCCGCAATATCAAGCAGACTTTTCTGCTGCTCATGGACATGGTTTTTGTTACTGGCGCTATGTGGGCCGCCGTTGCACTGCGTATAGGCGATAGCAATTTTCATCTTGGCACCGTCGAAATGTTGTGCGCCATCTTTACGGTTTTATTCAGCGCCATTATCTTTCTGCGTCTGGGTTTGTATCGCGCGGTTATCCGCTTTATGGGGCAGCAGGCAATATGGGCGGTAATCACCGCCGTGAGCTACTCCACGCTTCTTTTTGGGGCCTTTATCTTCTTCGCCCAGGCGGAAGTTCCGCACTCCACGCCTTTTTACTACTGGGCTATCTCGCTGCTATTAATTGGCGGCACACGCCTCGCGGTGCGCGCCTATTATCAGGCCAAGCTGCGGTCTATGTCAGAGAAAGTTATTATCTACGGTGCGGGAGAATCTGGCCGGCAATTGCTGACGGCACTACACCACGGTGACCAGTATCGCGCCGTGGTTTTTGTGGATGACGACCCCAGCTTGCAGCACTCGGTTATCAACGGCTTGCAAGTCGCCAGGGCACTGGATATCGGGCGGCTTATCCTGGAGCACGACATCACCCAGATATTGCTGGCCATCCCTTCGGCACTCCCGGAACGGCGCAAAGAGATCATCAACTCCCTGGTGGGCTTGCCGGTCTATGTACGCACCGTCCCCAAAATTAATGAATTGGTGTCCGGGTTGGCCAGTGTCAACCAAATCCAGGATATTGAGCTGGATGAATTGTTGGGCAGGGACCCGGTGCCGCCTCACCCCGAGTTAATGGACCGTTGCATCACCGATAAAGTCGTTATGGTGACCGGCGCTGGTGGTTCCATCGGCTCTGAATTGTGTCGGCAAATATTGCGCTCCAGGCCACAGGAATTGTTGTTGCTGGACAGCTCGGAATACGTGCTCTATAACATCGAGCGCGAGTTAAAAGACCTTGCCAAGGTCTTGGATATTTCTATTGAGATTATTGCCTTGCTGGGTTCGGTGCAGGACCAGCGGCGCCTGGAAAGTGTGTATAAAGCTTTTGCAGTACAGACGGTATATCACGCGGCGGCCTATAAGCACGTCCCCATGGTGGAATATAACGTCGCCGAGGGCGTAGCTAATAATGTCTTTGGTACCTGGTATGCCGCCGAGGCGGCCAGAAAAGCCAATGTCGAGACATTTGTGCTGGTTTCCACGGACAAGGCGGTGCGTCCCACCAATATCATGGGCGCTTCCAAGCGCTTTGCCGAGATGATATTACAGGGTATGGCGCAACAGAAAAGTGCCACCCGTTTTTGCATGGTCCGCTTTGGTAACGTGCTGGGCTCTTCCGGTTCAGTGGTGCCCCTGTTTCGCGAGCAAATTAATACCGGTGGCCCGGTAACGGTTACCCACCCCGATGTCTCACGTTACTTTATGAGTATTGCCGAGGCTGCCCAGTTGGTGTTGCAGGCCAGTGCTATGGGTACGGGCGGTGATGTTTTTGTGTTGAATATGGGTGAGCCGGTTCGCATTGTCGATCTTGCCCGGCGCATGATCCGCCTCAGCGGTTATGAAATGGATCACGATACCCACATCGGTGAGCACATAGAAATTCAGTTCACCGGCCTGCGCCCCGGAGAGAAGCTGCACGAGGAATTATTGTTGGGCACCAATGTGGAGGGCACCGGTCACCCCATGATTATGCGGGCTGAGGAGGAGTGTCTTCCCTACGAGCAAATGCATCTTCACCTGATGGACCTGTTGAAATACTGCGACCAGATAGATTGTGCCAATATTACTTCCGTACTGAACGCCGCCGTCAGTGGCTTTGGTGACCACCAGGTGCGTTATGACCATGTGTGGAAGAAGCAGGGTAAAATTGGTAAGCCCGCAGACGTGGCACTATTTTCGCCTATTGTAAGCACGTCCAATGTGCAGGAACTCTTTCCCGACAAAGCGTAGCAAATGCCACCCACGGTAAGCCCCATTACGTACAGAACTTCAGGAACCTATTTTGACAAACTATGATGTCTTCAATGGTGACGCCGATGGCCTGTGCGCGCTGACTCAACTGCGCCACGCCCAGCCCCGCGATGCGCAGCTTATCACCGGTGTAAAACGTGATATAAACCTTCTCGAAAAAGTGAACGCCAAGCCCGGCTCGCTGGTTACCGTGCTCGACGTTTCACTGGATAAAAACAGGCAGGGCCTGCAGAGCGCTTTGGCGAGCGGAGCACAGGTGTTTTACTGCGACCATCACTTCGCCGGGGATATTCCCGAACATGCGAACTTACAGACACTAATTAACCCCGCGCCCGATATGTGCACCAGCCTGTTAATCAACAAGCATTTGAATGGTGCCTATCTGGGTTGGGCGGTGGTGGGAGCTTTCGGTGACAATCTAAAAAACAGTGCGCAGGCAATAGCCAGGCCATTGGCGCTGGATGAGGAAAAGCTGGCGCTGTTGGAAAATCTGGGCGTTTATATGAACTATAACGGCTATGGTTCAAACCTGGACGATTTGCACTTTAAACCAGCAGACCTGTATCGCTTGATAAGCCCCTATGCAGGCCCCCTGGATTTTATCGATGATGGCCGTGCACATTTTCAGACCCTGGAAACCGGTTACCGACAAGATATGGCGGCGGCCTCTGCTTTGGCAGCGCAGTATAAGGATGCAGCCACGGCGGTCTATATGCTACCCAATGAGCCCTGGGCCAGACGGGTGAGCGGCGTGTATAGCAATGACCTGGCCAACGCCAACCCCAATTGTGCTCACGCGGTATTAACCGAGAAAGCGAATGGCGGCTACCTGGTGAGTGTGCGCGCCCCGCTAAACAACAAGACCGGTGCCGATGAATTGTGCATGAAATTTCCCACCGGTGGCGGGCGCAAGGCTGCGGCGGGTATCAATGATCTGCCGGCAGAGCAGCTAAATAAGTTTATCGATACCTTTGCCGGGTTTTATCGGCAATAATTTGCAGACCCGTATGAATACTATTTACGCGAGTGGCTACACACAAAAGAGGTAGATGAAGTGGACTGGGACGATATGAAAGTGCTGTTGGCACTGAGTCGAAAAGGCTCGGCCCGTGCAGCGGCCAAAGACTTGCACGTCAGCAATTCCACGGTGACCCGTCGCCTGGACGAAATGGAGCGCAACCTCAACACCCACCTGTTCGACAGAACGCCTGATGGCTATAAAATGACCGCCAGTGCCGAAGAGTTGCTGCCCACCGCCGAGCACGTGGAAGAGCTTATTATGGCGGCAGAGCGAAAAATTTCCGGTGGCGACCAGCAGTTGGAAGGCAATATTCGCCTCACTCTGCCAGACGTGCAGGCCGCGGCATTCCTGGTTAAGCGCCTGGCCGAATTTTCTGAGCAATACCCTGGTATTGAACTGGAATTACTGCCTAGCACGGAGGCACTGGACCTGAGTCGCAGGGAGGCTGATGTTGCCATCCGCGTGATGTCCGCCAATGTCATGCCACCGGAGCACCTTATCGGCCGAAATATGGCGCCGATTACCGCCTCCACCTATGTGCACAAAGACCTTCTAAATCCCGATAAGCCCGAAGATGTCTCCCATCTCAACTGGATAGGCAGAACTCCTTTGGGCCAGGAAGAAAAGTGGCTGGCCGATACCGATTATCCCGACTTGCCCGTACGGCACTCTATTGACTCACTCAACCTCCAGGTTGAGGCGCTTAATTGCAAAATGGGCATGGCTTTGATGCCATGCTTCTCCGTGTATGACCAGGAGGACATTGTTCGTGTTCCGGGAGCCTCCATTATTCATCATTCCGACATGTGGGTGGTGACCCATAAAGACCTTCGTCTCAGCGCCAGATTGCGTGTGCTGCGGGAGATTATTGCCGAGGAGTTCGCCAAAATTCGCTACCAACTGGATACGCGGCCGAATAGCTGAGGCAGGGAGTGGAGGGGTGCCCGTTTTTGCAATTAACCATAGCAAGTTTGGGTATTTCCAACATAATTGGGTAGGGGTAGTATAGTTTTTGTCAACTAACAAGGAATGACGGAAATGAAAACATTCACCTCGTTTGCAGTAAGCATGGTTTTGGCCTCCGCAGCATTGCCCGCCATGGCCGGTACCCACGACCGCGAGAACCTCGCCCAGTGCAAATCAGAGCTGAGAAAGGTGTTCGGCGACAATACCACCATGAAACTTAAGTCCATCAGGCGCAGTCGCGGTGGCGCACATATGCGCATCAAGACGATTCCCTTTGGCAGTGAGAGCCGTATGGTAACCTGCTGGATAGACAACGAAGGCATGACCAATATGGTCGACAAAGAAGGCGTTGCCGTGGTTTCGCCTCTCTACGACGATAGCGACAAGGTATCTCTTACCGACTAAATAAACTGCGGTCCACAGTGTTGGGGTGATGCTAACATCACCCCTTTTTTATTTAAAAGAGCGTTTAATCATCCATCTCATCGACATCAAACTGGCCTGTGAGGCGTCGCCTGATATGCGACCACGACATGCCGGTTGCCAGTATTAATGACAGCAGCAGTAATGCCAGGTAGCCCAGCAGGCTGGTTGAACCCAGGCTCAGCCAGCCCAAATCTACAAACAACCAGATAATGCAGCCGAACAAGGCTGCACCCAGCGACACACCCAGCCAGCCGATGGACATAAACGTGGCGCGCAGGTAGATGATCCAGGCGATTAGTAGCACCAGCCCTACGATAGCCAACACCGGGCCGAATTCTGTGTTCTCGCCAAGTACCCAGTCAACGTAGGAGTACGGGCTGGGGTTGTAGGTGCCG
>JAUVBI010000014.1 GCA_030591305.1 Pseudomonadota bacterium | reverse complement strand
CGGTGACCGTTTGATCCGCGTGCTGGAAGGGCTGAATTTTACCCTGCAGGCGGGGGAGAAGGTGGCCATCGTGGGGGCTTCCGGTTCGGGAAAATCTACCCTGCTGAACCTTCTGGGTGGCCTGGATACGCCCAGCAGTGGTGAGGTGTTGATGGGCGGACAGAATATGGCTGAACTGGGGGAGGGCGAGCGCTGCCGCCTGCGCAATCAGCAAATGGGCTTTGTATACCAGTTTCACCACCTTCTTCCAGAATTCGATGCCCAGGAAAATGTTGCCATGCCCCTGTTGATCGGCGGCTGTGGGCGCAAGCAGGCACAGCAACAGGCGGCTCAAATGCTGGCCCGTGTGGGTCTGGATCATAGGCTCACCCACCGCCCCGGACAGCTCTCGGGTGGCGAGCGACAACGGGTCGCCATCGCACGGGCACTTGTCACCAGCCCCCAATGTGTTCTTATGGACGAACCCACCGGCAACCTGGATCCGCAGTCCTCTGCCCAGGTACTTTCCCTTATCGACGAGCTGCGCCGTGATAAGGCCTCCTTTGTGGTGGTAACCCATGACCCGGTTATTGCCGGGCATATGGACAGGGTTCTGGAGCTGAGGGACGGTCGTTTGCAAGAGATGCCATCTTGAGACCAGCTGAAATTACACGGCTGTCCCTGCGCTACACGTTTGCCTTTGGTAGAGGTTACCTCTCTACCTTTTTGTCCTCCCTGTCCATGGCGGGGCTGGTTCTGGCGATAGCCTTGCTGGTTATCGTGCTGTCGGTAATGAATGGCTTTGACAAGGAAATGCGCGAGCGAATACTGGGGCTGGTACCCCATGTGACCTTATATTCCTACACGCCCATGCAAAACTGGCAGCAGCAGGCCGCCCGGGTAGGCGAACACAGCGAGGTGGTTTCGGTGACACCCTTCGCCCAGTTTGACGCGCTGTTTATGCGTGCGGGAGATATTGAAACTGCCCGGGGCATTGGTATCGATAGTGGCAGTGAAGCGGTGTCCGGGGCGCTATTAAGCAGCCTGACAAAGGGTGAAATCGATAGCTTTATCCAGGACAGCCAGGGCTTGATTCTCGGGTCGGGGCTGGCAAGCAAGCTCAAGCTGGCGGTAGGCGATGCCCTGACCCTTATCGTCCCGTCGCCAGGCCGGGGCACGGCGCCACAGGCGAGCCGTTTTGAGACGGTGAACCTGCGCGCCATATTAAACACGGGAACAGAGCTGGACCAGTCTGCTGCCCTGGTGCACCTGCAGCTGGCCTCGCAGCTGGCCGGCCTGGAGGGTGGCGTGACTGGCCTGCGGGTCGCCACCAGCGATATTTTTTCGGTGGCGCGTATTGGCTGGGAGTTAATCAACAATTTACCACCTGGCTATTATGCGACCAACTGGATGATGACCCATGGCAATCTGTACGCGGCTATTCAACTGTCGCGTGACCTGGTGTCTATTTTGCTCTTTTCGATTATTGCAGTGGCGGCATTTAACGTGGTCTCCTCACTGGTTCTGGTGGTATTTGACAAGCGGGGGGATATTGCTATATTGCGCACTCTGGGTGCCACGCCGGCCAACATCGCCTGGATATTTGTATTTCAGGGGGCGATGATTGGCTTGGTGGGGGTGCTGTTGGGCACCGCGCTGGGCGTACTTGGCAGCCTGGCCGTGCCCGATCTGGTGGCGGGCCTGGAACAGTTATTGAATATTAACTTTCTCAATACCGATGTATACCCGGTGTCATTTTTACCTGTGGATATAGTGCAGCGTGACCTTGTCACCGTGGCACTTATCGCTTTTATTATGTGTGTGCTGGCTGCGATATACCCGGCGTTGCGCGCGGCAAAGTTGCAAGCTGCAAGCGTGTTACACGGCGAGTAGCCTTACGGGTGAGAGTGCTTTTTCTTGTGCCTGAGCTTGCGCTGCTGCCATTGCCTAGCCACTCGAATTCGCCACATCACGTTAATGATGAAATAGCCCAGTGAACCAAAAAATAAGCCGCAAATAACACAGCCCAGAAGAAAAGGTTGCCAGATGTCACTCAATTCCCGGGACAACCAGCTGAAGCTTAGCTCAAAGGTCATCTCCTGCATGGGTACATCCACGACCATGGCGCCGACTTTATAGGTGAGGAAAAAGATAGCGGGGATGGTGGCGGGGTTGGTAATCCATACCAGACCCACCGACAGGGGCAGGTTGCAGCGCAACCTGAAGGCGAGCACTGCGGCGAGGGCCATCTGGCCCGGTATGGGCATAAAGGCGACAAACAGGCCGACAAAAAATGCCATGGATGCCGAGTAGCGGTTGATATGCCACAGGCGTGGTTCATAGATCCACTCTCCCAATATTCTCAGGGATTTGACCTCGCGCAGCTTCGCCGCACTTGGGGTGAGTAGTTTGAGTGTTCTCTTGGGCATAGTTCAGTTTGGCCGATAATGGGCTAATTGGATGTGCAAATTACTCGACCGCTGTGATTGACTGATTCCATATGTGAAGTATGCCCTGTGTGGCTGGATTCTCAAAATGAGATCATGGATGATCGGCATAGTAACAGGGTATATTACCGTTTCCCTGCTGCCCGTGCTGTTGTCGGGCTGGTTAATGTTTCCGGCGTCGATTGTGGCGGCGGTTTTTCTGCGCTATCGCTGTCTCGGGGCTTATTTCTGTTGCGGCCTGCTTCTGGCTGCGGTCGCTGGCACCTGGTATGGGTATTCGCTGCTGGATCGCCGGTTGTCCCCCCGCTGTGAAGCCATACCCCTGTCTATTGAGGGGCTTATTGTGTCCCTGCCCAGGCGCTCTACCCTCGGCGAGGGTCGATTACGGCAGCGCTTCGAATTCAGGCCGGAGCGTTTTGATCCGGGCTATTGTGAGGGGCCACAACGCCTGCTGCTGTCCTATTACGGTGAGTTGAGCTTGCACCCAGGGGAGCGTTGGCGCTTCTCGGTGCGGCTGAAAAAACCCTGGGGGCTTGCCAATCCCGGTTCCTTCAATATGCAATCCTGGTATGCCCAAAGTGGAATTGATGGTACGGGCAGTGTGCGGCAACAGCGGGCGGTTTTGTTGTCGGCAAGTAGCGGGCGCTGGCGCAATTATAACCAGCTGCGCCAGCGCATTGGCCAGGGCATACAGCAACTGGGCCTGGATGCGCGCGTAACAGGTATATTGCAAGCCCTGAGTGTGGCTGACAGAAGCGGTATTGACGGCCGTTTGTGGACGCTGCTGCAGTTCTACGGTATCAATCACCTGCTGGTGATATCTGGCCTGCATATTGGTATTACTGCGGGCGCGGGATTTCTGCTGGGTACGCTGATAGCGAGAGTACTGTCGCAGCTGGGTGCGGTTCGTCTGGCTGTGATGTTTCCGCTTGTGTTGTCTTTTGCCTTCGCCTTTGCCTACGCCGCCCTGGCTGGCTTTGCCCTGGCGACGGTGCGGGCACTTTGTATGCTGGCTGCCTTTGTCGGGGCTTCATTAGTCTCCCGGGGCAGCCTGTCGGCGAATAACCTGCTCATTGCCGCTGTTGTGGTGCTGGTGTTCAACCCCCTGGCGGCCATAGGCAGTGGCTTCTGGTTGTCGTTTTCTGCGGTGGCCTGCCTGCTCTGGTTGGGGGCGTGGCGCACCACAGCGAGGCTGCCCCTGCGCCTGCTACACACCCATGTCTATATGGCGCTGGCCATGATTCCCCTGGGGGGTTGGTGGTTTGGTGGCGTCAGCCAGGTGGCGGTGTTGGCAAATTTATTGTTGCTTCCCCTGGTAGGGCTTTTTATCGTTCCTGTCACTCTGCTGGCGGCGGTTTGCTACCTGGCGGGTATTCCCGGCGATGAGTTGCTGTGGCGTATCGCCGCCTGGCCGCTGCAGCGTTTACTGCCTCAGGCAGTGCGTATTGCCGAGAATCACAGCGAATTCCTCTATGCTTATTTGTCACCCTCACCAGGGGAAG
Organism: Pseudomonadota bacterium; assembly: GCA_030591305.1. The sequence goes on along the minus strand of JAUVBI010000014.1, from coordinate 18,615 downwards.
TGCTGTTGGCGCTTGCCGCCCTGGCCCTGCTGCTAATGCCTGTACCTTCGCCCACGAAATACTTAATCCCATTGCTGGCCCTGCCACTTTTCCTGCCCGCTGCAAGGGCGGTAAGTGACGTGCCACCCAGTAGCCGGTTGAGTGTTATGGATGTGGGGCAGGGTACGGCGCTTGTGTTGCGCAGCGGAGAAAATACCCTGGTATACGACACCGGTGGCGGTGACCCCAAGGGCTACAATTTGGCAGCTACGGTAATTCTGCCCTACCTGAGGGCGCAGGGTGTTGAACGCATTCATACCCTGCTTATCAGCCATGCCGATAATGACCACAGTGCGGGCACAGGGACCCTGATGCAGTCCATGCCGGTGGGCCAATTGCTGGTGGGGGGAAGCGAACTGGCTTATCCCGGAGCACGGCGTTGCCGGGCGGGGGAGGCCTGGCGCTGGCCCTCAGGTATACGCTTCCAGATATTGTCACCGGAGCCCCCCACAGGGCTCTCAAGTAACAATAGCTCCTGTGTACTACAGGTTCATATCGGGGAACAACGCTTGTTGTTAGTGGGGGATATCGACTCCCGGCGCGAAAAGGAGCTGCTGCGCTATTGGCAGAGAGAGCTGCGCAGTGATGTTTTACTGGTGGCCCATCACGGCAGCTTGACCTCCTCGTCCTATACCTGGTTAAAAATTGTGCAGCCCGACTATGCGGTTTTCAGCAATGGCTACCTGAATCGATTCGGACATCCGCACCCACGGGTGCAGGCGCGCTATAAGGGTCTGTCCAGCCAGCTGTTTTCAACAGCCAGTGGGGGTACCATAGAGTTTCTGATTGATCCTCACGGAGGTATTGTCTCCACAGCATACCGCAGCTTCGTGCATCCCTACTGGATGTGAATCTGGCAGCTTTTGTCCTTGCTGGAGGTGTGCGTATAATATGCCATTGTATAAGTAGAACAGGATGTTGATGTGCTTGAGTTGGTAACAGCGGGTGGTTGGCTTATGCTGCCCATCGTTTTTAGTTCCATTATTGTTTTGGCCATTTGTGCCGAGCGTTTGTTCACTCTCAATGCGAAGAAGATTTCTCCCCCTCACCTGCTGGCAACGGTCTGGAAACAGCTCAAGGCCGGAGAACTGGATGCAACGCGCCTGCGCACACTCAGGCAGTCCTCCCCCCTGGGTCGCATATTAGCTGCCGGGCTGAGCAATGCCGGGCATGGCCGGGATGTTATGAAGGAGAGTATCCAGGAGGCCGCCAGCCATGTTGTACACGATCTGGAACGGTATTTGAATACATTGGGGACCATTGCCGCGGTCACGCCACTGCTGGGTTTGCTGGGCACCGTAATGGGTATGATAAAAGTATTTGCAGAAATCATGGCCCAGGGAACCGGTAATGCCAGTGTCCTTGCCGGTGGTATTTCCGAGGCATTGATTACCACCGCTGCCGGATTGAGTGTGGCCATACCCGCCCTGGTGATGCACCGCTATTTTGTCGGGCGAATTGACGGTATTGTTGTTGGCCTGGAGCAGGAAACCATAAAACTGGTTGATGCAATGCACGGTGAAGTAATAGAGGAAAATGCGCAGGGCTCGCTACAAGCGACCATTCAGGGCCATGTGGCGGGCCCTGCCTCTTGAACTTTCGCACTCATCGTCGGGAGGAACTCAACGTAAACCTGACACCGTTGATTGACGTGGTTTTTCTACTGCTCATATTTTTTATGGTGTCAACCACCTTCACCAAGGCATCCCAGCTCAGCATCGATCTACCCGAGGCGACCGGTGAGCCCAATGAAACCCCAAAAGACCAGATAGAAATACTGGTTGATGAGGGCGGGCAGTACCGGGTGAATGGCCAGGCACTGATCGATACCCACGTGCGAACCCTGCAGGCGGCTATTTACAAAATATCGGGGGGGGACACTACACGGCCCATGGTGATATCCGCTGATGCCCAGGCCAGCCATCAGTCGGTGGTGCGGGCGATGGATGCAGCCGGACAGATGGGCTTTGTTCACCTGAGTATAGCGACTCGGCAGCCTGCGTCCCAGGGCGGGGTGAACTGACAATGCCCAAAGAGCAGCAAGGTACACAGCAGCACGCGACGCGGCCCAGTGACTGGCAGCTTTATCTTCGTTTGCTGTCCTATGTGGTGCCCTACTGGTACTTCTTCGCCTTGAGCATCCTGGGCTATGTTATTTATTCTCTGGGCAATGTGCTACTGGCAGATATGATGCAGTTTTTATTGGATGCCCTGAGTAGTGAAGACAATGTGAAACCGGGGTTTGTCGCCAGAGCGGCGTATGCTATTTCCCCCCCGGGAGAGATGAATGCGCAGGAATATGCACGTATAGCTGTGCCGATTGCTGCGGTGAGCCTGGCGTTTGGTCGCGCTATGGGGTTTTTTATCGGTACCTATTATATGAACTATATCGCGAGAAACTTGGTTCATGCCATTCGCTGCGAACTGTTTAACAAGATGCTGGTGGCGCCCAGCAGCTACTACGACGGCAACAGCAGCGGTGTTTTGATTTCCAAAATCACGTTTAATGTAGAGCAGGTTACAGGCGCTGCAACCAAGGCGCTGAAAATTATTGTGCGGGAAGGGCTCACGGTTATTGCACTGCTCTCGTATATGATTTATCTGAACTGGCGTTTGTGTCTGGTTTTCTTCGCTGTCGCCCCCTTTATAGCCATTGTTGTTACCATTGTGGGTAAACACTTTCGTCGTTACAGCAGGCGCATACAAGACTCCATGGGTGAAGTCACCCAGGTTTCCTCCGAGAGTATCGGGGCCTACAAGGAAGTGAGAATTTTTGGCGGAAAAGACCACCAGAAAGCGCTTTTTCATCGTGCTAGTGCCTACAATCGTAGCCAAAGTCTGAAATTGGCCTTTGCCGAGGCTGTGAGCACGCCCGTCATCCAAACCATGCTGTCCACGGCACTGGCGGTGCTTATGTATTTCGCTATGGCACCCGATATCATGGAGGGGTTTTCAGCGGGATTGCTGGTGGCCTTCCTTACCGCAGCGGCGCAATTGGGCAAGCCTGTTCGTCAGCTCAGTTCTATTCAAAGTGTTCTGCAAAGGGGCTTGGCTGCAGCAGAGGATATTTTTGCGCATCTGGATATGGATGATGAAGTTGATGAGGGGGCAAAGCAGACCGAGCGAGCCAGAGGGGAAGTCAGCATTGCAAACCTCAGTTTTGCCTACCCGGGCAGTAGTGAGGATGCCCTGAAAAATGTTTCTTTGGAGATCGCTTCGGGACAAACGGTCGCTTTCGTGGGTCGTTCGGGCAGTGGTAAAACAACGCTGGTTAATTTGTTGGCGCGGTTTTATGCGCCACACAGTGGCGGTATTTCTCTCGATGGAATACCGCTACAGGAATATCAGTTGAGTAACTTACGCCGGCAGTTTTCTATTGTTTCCCAGAATGTAACCCTATTTCACGATAACGTAGAGCACAATATCGCCTATGGTCAGATGGCTGGTGCTACACGCGAGGCGGTGCGCGAGGCAGCGGAGTCTGCCCATGCACTGGAGTTTATAGAAAACCTTCCCCAGGGCTTTGAAACGGTTTTGGGTGATGACGGAGGCGGCCTTAGCGGTGGCCAGCGGCAGCGTCTGGCCATAGCCAGGGCCATCCTCAAAGATGCCCCCGTGTTGATTCTGGATGAGGCGACATCGGCGCTGGATAATGAGTCTGAACATAAAATTCAACGGGCGCTTGAAACTATTATGCAAGGCAGGACGACCCTGGTGATTGCCCACAGGCTGTCGACAGTGGAGCATGCGGACTGCATTGTGGTGATGGATGCTGGTGAAATTGTCGCCACCGGTTCGCATCAGGAGCTGTTGCTACATGGAGGCTTGTACGCACAGCTATACAACCAGGAGTTTACTGATTAATGGCTGGTCAGGCGTCCGGATTAGTTGAAGCCTGGTATCGCGGTAGCTGGTGGCTGCTATTTTTGCGACCTCTGGAGTTTCTTTTTCGCGGCCTTGCCGCTATCAGGCGGGCTCTATTTCGCACGGGGCTAAAAACCGTGTGGCGGTCACCCAAGCCGGTGGTCGTGGTGGGCAATATTACTGTGGGTGGCACGGGAAAAACCCCTGTGGTTATCGCCCTGGTGGAGTATTTACAAGAACGGGGTATTAAGCCCGGCGTTGTCAGTCGTGGATACGGTGCGACCCGAGGGGTGTTTCCCTATGCCGTCAGCGATCAAAGTAGTGCTGCGGATTGTGGCGATGAACCGCTTCTCATCTTTGCCCGAACCGGCTGCCCCTGTGTGGTTGCCCCGGCCCGGGTGCGCGCGGTACAGCACCTGCTGAAAACGTTTGATGTTGATATTGTATTGTGCGATGACGGGTTGCAACACTACGCCCTGGCCAGAGATATGGAAATCGTCGTTGTGGATGAGCAGCGCCGCCTGGGCAATGGTTGGTGTTTGCCGGCAGGGCCATTACGTGAACCTGTAGCACGCCTAAAGACTATTGACCACATACTGTATCGTGGTAAAGAGGATTCAAAACAAGGCATCAGCTATCGCAGTGAGGCCCTGGTGAATTTGCTCACCGGGGAGGAGATACCCCTCTCGCCTGCTCAGTTGGGGAGCCGTGTGCATGCGCTGGCCGGTATAGGTCAGCCCGCACAATTCTTTAGCACCCTGGAGCAGTCGGGGTTTGCCATTACCCAGCATGTTTTTGCCGATCACCACCGCTATACCGCAGACGATTTTGTTCACCTGATGGGACGGCCTATTATCATGACAGAAAAAGACGCGGTAAAATGCCGTGAGCTTGTGAGCAGTGATGCCTGGTATCTCAGAATAAGTGCCAGGCTGCCCGAGAGCGTAAAAGCGTCTGTTCTGGGCCTGCTCGACACCACGTTACTCAAACCCTGAACAGAGCACCCCATGTCCTATACCATCGTAATTCCCGCCCGCTACAGTTCAAGCCGTCTACCCGGCAAGCCATTGCTGGATATTGCCGGGCTCAGCATGATTCAACGGGTGTGGGAGCAGGCAAAAAAAAGTAGCGCTAGCAGGGTGGTTATAGCAACAGACGACGAGCGAATTTCCCGGGCCGGCGAAGCATTTGGTGCCGAAGTTTGTATGACATCAAGCAGTCACCCCTCAGGTACAGACCGGTTGCAACAGGTGGTCTCTGAGCTGGGTCTGGATGATGAGCATATTGTGGTTAACGTACAGGGTGATGAACCCCTGATACCGCCAGCGGTTATTGACCAGGTGGCGGAAAATCTTGCAGCAATAAGTACGGCGGGTATTGCCACCTTGTGTGAGCCTATAGAAACCGCCGAAGAATTGTTAAATCCCAATGCAGTGAAGGTTGTGGCAGACAACGCTGGCCTGGCACTGTATTTCAGCCGGGCCGCTATACCCTGGCCACGTGACTACGACCTGTTGGCAGGGGGCAGGCTGCCCGAATCACAGCAATGGTTCCGGCACATTGGACTCTATGCCTACCGGGTCAAGTTTCTGCATCAGTACGTAGGTTGGGCGCCAGCGCCGCTAGAGCAGTTGGAGCAGTTGGAACAACTGCGCGCGCTGTATAACGGCGTGCATATTCATGTTGAGCGGGCGCGAGTAACGGTGCCCGCCGGCGTGGACACGCAACGGGACCTGGACGTGGTGCGGGGGATATTCAGTGCACGTTCTGCGCCATGAGCCCCTGCAGCATCGCAATACACTCGGTCTGAAATCCTCGGCCAGTGCCTATGTGAGTGTGGCCAGTGATGAGGCCTTAGTAGAGGCTCTGGAATGGGCATCGGTACATGATTTCCCTGTTATAACTTTGGGCCAGGGAAGTAATGTTGTATTGGCGGGCGATGTCGAGGCGCTGGTCGTTCATCAGGTACTGCGTGGCATTGAAGTGATCGAGAGTGACAGTGAAAACGTTGTCATCAAGGTGGCGGCCGGTGAAAACTGGCACGCTCTGGTGCAGTGGTGTTTACAGCAGGGCTATTACGGGCTGGAAAACCTGGCGCTTATTCCCGGTACGGTAGGTGCAGCCCCCATCCAGAATATCGGCGCCTACGGTATAGAAATTGGCCCGTTTATTCGCCGTGTGCACACCATTGGTATCAAGGACAGGCAGCGGGTGAGGCTGGATGGCAGCGCATGTGAATTTGCTTATCGAGACAGTATTTTTAAACGAGCCCTGCGGGATAAGGTGGTTATCACTGCTGTTGAACTGACACTGTGCAAAAAGCCCCACTTACAGCTGAGTTACCCGGCACTGCGAAACTATCTGGATATTCACTGTGCAGGTGAGCTGACGCCACAAGCCGTATTTGATGCAGTGGTTGCTATCCGCCGTAGCAGATTACCCGACCCGGCGGACACACCCAATGCGGGCAGCTTTTTTAAAAACCCACTTATAACGCAACAGCAGTTGCTGGAGCTTGTCGGGCGCGCACCAAATATACCGCAGTATCCGCAGGCCGATGGGCAGGTGAAACTGCCCGCCGCCTGGTTGATTGATCAATGTGGCTGGAAAGGTAAGCGCCTGGGGGGCTTTGGCGTACATCCACAACACGCACTGGTGCTGGTGAATTACGGCGGCGATAAGGGCAGCGAGTTGTTGGCATTGGCCGGGGAGATCAGGCGTTCCGTATTGGATGCTTACGGCATAGACCTGGAGATAGAACCCAGGGTGTATGGTGTTGGCTGATTTTGACCACAAGGCTTTTCTCCAAACCCTGACCGGCCGTGCTGGTGTCTACCAGATGTACGACGTGGCGGGCAAGTTACTCTATGTGGGTAAAGCCAAAAACCTGAAGAAGCGGGTGAGTAGCTATTTCAGAGCCAGTGGGCTGGCGGCAAAAACCATGGCGCTGGTAGCACGTATAGACGAGATACAAGTGACGGTAACCTCTACCGAGGTGGATGCCCTGCTGTTGGAACACAACCTGATAAAAACCCAGCAACCGTCCTATAATATTCTTCTTCGCGATGATAAATCCTACCCCTATATATTCCTGTCCACAGAGGATGAGTTTCCCCGCTTGAGCTTGCACCGGGGTGCAAAGCGGCGCAAGGGAAAGTATTTCGGGCCCTACCCCAGTAGCGGGGCAGTGCGTGAATCGCTGCATTTTTTACAGAAAGTATTCAAGGTACGACAGTGTGAAGACAGCTATTTTGCCAATCGTTCACGGCCGTGTCTGCAGTACCAGATAGAGCGCTGCACCGCGCCCTGTGTCGACCTGGTGGGCACCTCGCAGTACCGTGTTCAGGTGGAGAGCACCCGCCTGTTTTTGCAGGGCAAGTCACAGCAGTTAATGGTAAAGCTGGCAGACGACATGGAGGCTGCCGCCAACGAACTGCGCTATGAGCAAGCGGCGCTACACCGTGATCAGCTGGCGCAATTGCAACAGGTACAGGCCAGCCAGGGTATTGAGGGTGTCAGTGGGGACCTGGACATAGTCGCCGCTACTGTGTCCGGGGGCTGTAGCTGCGTGCAGGTTCTGTTTGTCCGCGATGCCCGTGTACTGGGGAGTAAATCATACTACCCCGCACTGAAGTTGGCGGAGTCTCCGGCGGAAGTGTTGAGTGCCTTTCTGCCCCAGTACTACCTGGCGGGAACACGGGTGATCCCCGGCGAAATCGTGGTGAATGAAGAGCCCCCGGGTGTCGATGCCCTGGCCCAGGCATTTTCCTTGCAGGCGGGCCGAAAAGTAAAACTGCGCAGCCGTGTCAGAGAGGCCAGGGCCCGATGGATGCTGTTGGCCCAGCAAACCGCACAAACTAACTTGCAAGCGCAGCTGGACGGACGAAAGACAGCGTTTGAGCGGCGTCAGGCCCTGCAGGACACGCTGCACCTGCCGGAGTTGCCCCAGCGCATGGAATGTTTTGACATAAGCCACAGCTCCGGCGAGGCCACCGTTGCCTCCTGTGTGGTGTTTGACCAGAACGGGCCCTGCAAGTCCGACTATCGAAAGTTCAATATTGAAGGCATTACCGGGGGTGATGATTACGCCGCTATGCAACAGGCCCTGGAACGCCGTTACAAACGTTTGAAAGCGGGGGAGGGCGTGCTGCCCGATATTCTCTTCATCGATGGTGGCAAGGGCCAGGTCACCCAGGCGATGTCGGTATTGCAGGCGCTGCAAATAAGTGGAGTGGAGGTTATTGGCGTGGCCAAGGGTGTAACGCGCAAGGCGGGGTTTGAGACCTTGATACGTGGCAATAGTGGTGAAGAAATACGCTTGCCCAGTGATAGCGCGGCTCTGCACTTAATACAACATATCAGAGACGAGGCCCATCGCTTTGCCATTACCGGCCACCGGGCGAGGAGAGACAAAAAACGCCAGACCTCAGTGTTGGAGGGAATACAGGGTGTGGGTGCAAAGCGCAGGCGGGAATTGTTGCGCCATTTTGGCAGCGCCAAAGGCGTGGAAAGTGCCAGTGTCACCGAACTGAAGAAAATCTCCGGAATTAGTGCAACATTAGCGCAAAAAATCTATGATCACCTACATCACTAGTAAGATGAAGCCGTAGCATGCATTTTTAGGAAAACGGGCGGAGAAAACCATAAGTAACCTACATGAATATACCTAATTCAATAACCGTTACAAGAATATGTATGATTCCGGTATTGGTGGCGGTGTTCTATCTGCCTTTTAAGCACCACCTGCTGTATGCCGCTGGCATTTTCGCTGTGGCCGCGGCCACCGACTGGATTGACGGCTACCTGGCGCGACGGCTGGGGCAAATGACCAAACTGGGGGCCTTCCTGGACCCGGTGGCTGATAAATTAATGGTGGTGATAGCCCTGGTACTGCTTGTGGAGCGCCACAATACCATTTTGTTCACCCTGGCCGCGTGTGTGATTGTAGGTCGGGAAATTGTTATTTCGGCGCTGCGTGAGTGGATGGCCGAACTGGGCCAGCGCACATCGGTAGCGGTCTCCTATGTGGGCAAGGTCAAAACGGTCTTCCAGATGGTGGCCATTGTAGGCTTGTTGGCCGTAGATCCCGCCACTGATGAGGGCTGGATGCTCGCTTTATCCTACCTCATGCTATACACCGCCGCTGTATTGACGCTGTGGTCTATGTTTATCTATCTGAGAGCTGCCTGGGAAGTGTTAAAAGAGTGATAAACTGTTTTAATTCAGTTAGTTGCAGTAATTATCTGATGTTTGTCTTGACACCCGCCGCACAGTCCATAGAATATGCGCCTCTTTCGCGTACAGCACGTACGTGAAGACCGTGCGGGAATAGCTCAGTTGGTAGAGCGCAACCTTGCCAAGGTTGAGGTCGCGAGTTCGAATCTCGTTTCCCGCTCCAACGTTTTAAATACAGGCTCGATGGTAGAGTGGTTATGCAGCGGACTGCAACTCCGTTTACGCCGGTTCGATTCCGGCTCGAGCCTCCACTAAAACCCAGTAACTACGTGGTTTTCAACCGATAATCTGATATTTACCTTTGTCACCATATGCAGTTGGCGCACGCAGCCATGCTGTTGTCGTCTGCGGCCATGTTTCCAGTTATCCACCTGCAGTATCTTAGTTGAAAAGGAGATATTGTGATGAGACTTGAGATTAAGCCCCACAGTGTAGACCGCTTCAAAGCCGCCTTGGAAAAACGCAGGGAACTGCTTCGAATGCGCACCAGTGATATGCCCTCAGACTGGGTTGACCAGATGGGTGAGGCGGAGAGAACTATCTGTGCGGCTGTCTCCGTTGCTGCCAACCGCCCCAACTTCCACTAGCGGCATCCAACCCGGGTCGGCGCGCCAATCGCATGGCCCCAGGCGACACCGGGGCCTATTTGTCGAAAACGGAATGATTGTGGTGGTCTTAGGTGTTTGGGGTGGCCTTGCTATGGTGTTACTATGGCGCCGATTATGTAATAACTCCTGGCAAACCCCCCAATGTCAAACTATGCTCGGGTACTCGGATTGATCGTCGCGGTAGCTATGGGTGCGTTTTCTGCCTATATCTTCCTCGAAACGGGCGATTGGGTGGCCGCGGTGTTTTTCCTGGGTAGCGTGGGGTATGCGGTGGTCTTTTTTTCCATCCACAGCTTCAGGCCGTCAGATCTTCAATAGGGAGCAGTATGCAGGCTAATCTTCAAACTTCAAAAAAAATTGATATCTTTAAGCACAAAGAAGACCGCTGGCCGGTCGCTATTATTTTGCTGCTGACAGCCGTTGATTTTGCCTTATATTTTACCGTTGAAAGTATTGCAGTGCTGTCGGTGTACTATGTTGTGATGATAGTGCCAAAGGGAATTATTTGTGCCTGGAACCACCATCATCAACATGTTCCCACGCTGCAAAATAAGCCGCTTAACCGGGTGCTCGAATTTTTCTACGCCTTGCATACGGGTGTTACAACGCACCTTTGGCGACTACACCACAATCTGGGCCATCATTTAAACTTCCTCGATCAAAGCAAGGACGAAAGTCGCTGGCAGCGCAAAGACGGGTCGCAAATGGGGGTGGTAGAGTACACTATAAATGTTGGAATAACGGCTTATCCACGGGGCTATGTTGTTGGAAAAAAATACCCTAAGCATTTCAGGCCCTTTCTTTTATACACGGTGTCCACGTTTTTAATCGTGGCGTTGCTTGTCTGGAGTAAGCCTGTGCCAGGGTTGTTCCTGTTCGTATTGCCTATGATTACCAGTATCTTTTTTACAGCCTATGTAACCTACGATCATCACTCTGGCCTGGATACGCAAAATGAATTTGAAGCCTCCTATAACAACCTGAACCCATTTTATAACTTTTTAACTGGGAATCTCGGGTATCACACAGCCCATCATCACCGGCAGGGTGTGCACTGGTCCAAGCTACCTGCTTTACATGCAAAAATTGCAGATAAAATTCCTGAGTATCTCTATCAAAGTGATATTGTCACGAGCAGGGCTTAATTAACTGCGCACGGATGCTCACTTCGTCAACTAGTTGGAAAATTAGCTACAGCCAGCCTATACTGACGACCACTATAGGTGAAAATAGGAGATAATAAGATGGAGTACAATTCGGAAGTTCATGCTCTGCAATGCCCTAAATGCCAACATGGCATGGAAGAAGTTACCTATGAGAGCATTACCATTGATCGCTGTACGCATTGCCAGGGCCTGTGGTTTGATGAGGATGAGGCGCATCGTCTAAAAAAATCATACGGCAGCGAAGCGTTGGATCTCGGCAATGTCTCCGAGGGTGTCAAGTGGGATAGCCATGCGGATATTAACTGTCCCCGTTGCGGCAAGGAAATGAGCAAAACAGCCGATCCGAAGCAACAGCATATCTGGTATGAGATCTGTAACGAGCACGGGATGTTTATGGACGCGGGTGAATTCGCAGATTTTAAACACGAGTCGCTGCTGGATTTCTTCCGCGGGTTAATTAAGGGTAATCGTGAAAAAATTGCCCCTTAGGCCAGCCGGGTAATCAGCGCTTATTCTTTACCAGCAGTTGTTGAATTAAGGAACTCTCTCTCGCCTGCCACGCCCAAAGCATAATAGGCGCGAGGGGAGGGACCATCAACGTACTCAGTTGGTACATCAAACCAATCGCCGATGCCCCAGTACTGCCGCTGTCAATAAATACCGGGCCCAGGCCCAGCATCAAGTCCTTTACGCCTATGCTGACTAATCCCAGGATGAGTAGTGGGTAGAGCAATAGCAGGCCTTTAGCAAAACCGGCCATACTCCCATCATTGCCAGAGATACCACGGGTGGTTTGCGTGGCAAAATGCAGCGCGCCATAAAACGGCAGGGCGTAGGTAAGGATGCGGGTGTTGATGGGGTAGGCAAGGCGGTAGCCGGCAACTTGCGCCGATACAATTTCACCATCGAGTTCGCCGAAATGAGTTGCCAGCAGTGCCTGCGACCCGGTAAGGGTAAAGCTGTGCACAATATCGGGCAGGGCAGAGGCAAGTATCAGCTCAGATACCCAAACAATGGGTGCTGCCAGCAGTGAACTCAGCGATATCCATACAACAAAGCAGGGAATGAGCCACAAGAATACCAGCCCGACAAATTGGTAGAGTTTGGGTGGCTCTACTACATCGTCGTTTACGTCCTCGTCATTCATGCAGGAGAGGACAGTTCAAGGCTTTCTGCCTGCCGGGAGATATAACGAAGGTAAATAATAAAGACAACCAGTACGTCGAGCATGATTAATACGGGCCACAGGTAGAGGTGAATCCAGTTGAAAACTTCCAGGTTCCATTGGCCCAGGTAAAACAAGCTGATAATGCGCAGGAGGTTTGCCACTTGAATCGCCAGAAACCCCCAGCCAATTGCCAGTAGCCGCTGGCGCCAGCTGGCGGGAAATGCGAGTACCGCTGCGATTAATACTATGGTGGCCTCTACACCGTTACAGCCTGACTCGATAGAGACGGCAAAGCCACTCACGCCATCCCGTATTACCCGGCCGTAGGCGATCACAGACTCATCGAAAGGTGTGATCAGCCATACACTCAATCTGGCAATAAAGCCGGTGAAAGGCTCCACCACGGCCACGTGTATGGGTTCCAGCATCTCAAGTCCAAACAGGACCAGCAGAATCAAAAGAAATATGCTGACAAATCGTGCCATTAGAAGTTATCCAGGCCAAAAAGGTTTAAAGAAAAATAATACGTGAGATGGCCGGAATTTTCCATATAATCACTGTCTGCGCGGTTGCGCCCAGCTCAACCCAAAATACTCTGTAGAAAAATTCCCATAATAATGACCGGGCACACCAGGCGTACATACCAGGGCCATATTTTCCAGAACAGGCTGTCTTCTATGTTTTCACAGCCTTTGCGCAACTCTTTTAATATGCCGTTGCGATGCCATACCCAGCCCGCATAAATACAGAACATAAAGCCCAGTAGAGGTTGGCTATAGCGTGTAGTGAAGGCAACCACCATACCGAACAGGGGCTCGAAATTCAGTAAGATAATGGTGCTACTGGCGGTGATGGCTGCGCCAATGCCGACAACAGCCTTGTTGCGTGATATGCCGTGTTCTTCAATGGTATAGGCGACAGGAACCTCCAGCATGGATATGGAGGAGGTGAGGGCGGCAATGGCCATCAGGAAAAAGAAGGTAATTGAGACTACGATACCCGCTGTGCCCATGGTGGAAAATAATTCGGGCAATACGGTAAATATGAGGGTGTCTTCTGAGATTAAGCTGCCCGCACTGTCAAAAATTTCTACGCCATTGTGCAGGGCCACATACATGGCCGGTATGACCAGAAAGCCTGAGATAACGGCGATAGCGATGTCTACCAGGGTTACCAGGCCTCCCAGCACTGGCAGATTTTCTTTGTCACTGATATAGGACCCGTATATCAACATGGTGCCAACCCCCAGGGAGAGGGAGAAAAATGCGGCTCCCAGAGCGCTGATAATCAGCTTGGGAGACAGGGCTTTATCAAAATCAGGTAGTAGGTAGACTTTTAGGCCCTCGCTGGCACCATCCAGGGTGAGAACGTACAGCGCGAGTATTACCAATGTAATTAATAGCACCGGCATTAGCCTGGCGGACCAGCGCTCGATTCCGTCCTGTACACCGCGGGATATGATGCTCACAGTCAGGACCATAAAGGCCACCATAAAGAAAACATTACCTGTTAGGCTAAAGCTGGTGAGCCAGGTACTCAATTCATCCAGACCGAGGATAGCGGCCAGGGAAGAGAGACAAAAAGCAATCATCCAGCCCGCTACGATCGCATAGAAGCTCAATATCAGGCTGGCAACTGCAAAACCAATAACTCCCGTAGTGCCGCCAATAAAGCGCGATTTTGGCCCTGTGGATATCAGGCGCAATGCTTTTACGGCGTTGGCATGTGCATGGCGGCCAATGATTAACTCCGCCATCAAGGCCGGATAGGCCAGCGTGAATGCCAATACCAGGTAGACCAGGAGAAAAGCGCCGCCACCATTACTTGCGGCCTGGGTTGGAAAACCCCATATATTGCCCAAACCCACAGCGCTGCCGGCTGCAGCCATGATAAAACCAAAACGAGAACTAAACTCTCCGCGGGAGGATGCCATAGTTTATCCTGAAACATTTATTATTTGACAGCACACATTATGCCAAGGTGCTTGCCTTATTCATACCATATTATGCTATTATGCCGCCGCTTTTCAGGACACAATTACTGTGTCTGAGTACCCTCCCTGCCCGGATGGTGAAATTGGTAGACACACAAGACTTAAAATCTTGCGCCTTAACAGGCGTGCCGGTTCGATTCCGGCTCCGGGCACCATCAAACAAAACCGCCGATCACTCCTGCGCCAGGAAGCTGGGCGGATATGATGTTCTCTCGATACGGTATGTCTGATACGTTAGGTCATATCACATCGGAGGTGTAACATGGCAGCCATGGCAATGGAGTCACTGGTTACCCGGGATTCCGCAGTACAAAAAAACTGCATTCATGGATGTTTGCTCTGCTTATCGCTGGCATTTTCACGCCTATTTTGCAGAACTTTTTCTCTTGGATATCTCACATAGAGGAAGTCATCAACGGCTACCCGATAGCTTATAGGCAGTCACATTAAGCTCTGTAAATGTTTTTAAAAACCAGAGAGGAGCGGGGAGCCCTTGTCAGTTTTGGACTCGCTAAACTTCTTGGTATCCTTGCTTATGTATTTCCCGATGCGACCTGAATAATGCCGTGCCTGAGCTCTGTGCTCATCACCAGACGCGCACCTGCGGACATGGCTATGAGTTTTTTGTCAAACATCAACTTGCCGTTATCATCCTCGGACATAATGCCCTCGCTGGACAAGTTCTTTATAAATTGCCGGAACAGGGTTTTATCGTAAAATTCAGGGGCATCGAATTCGTGCAGTAGAGATATACGCTGCGCATAGAGTATGCATAGCTCTTCCAGTTCACTGGAAGACAGCACCCCAGAACCCTTGTTGGCCAGTGCAGAGAGGGTAATGAAGTAGCGCTCAAAGGTTTGTAACATGCCTCTGCCCAGCAGGCTAAGGCCCGCTGCCGCCTGGCTTCCTCCCCCTGTTCGCTTAAGAATTCTACTCCCGGTAATCAAACCCAGCGAATTGAAAATCTTAATGTGCTCTTCCAGCATTTTTTTAGCGTCTTCGTCGCTCCAGGGCAGGAATAGTTCTTTGCGCAGGAAGGGATAGATTTGCTTGAATAACTGAAAGACCCGCGCTCTGGAAAGCTCACTGCGCACCAGAAAGCAACTGGCGATAATCGAGGGCAGGGCAAACAGGTGGGCAATATTGTTGCGGAAGTAGGTCAACTGAACCGCTGATTTTTCCGGTACGAAGAGAATCTCACCCAGTGTGTGTTGCCGCACCTCGATGATACCCAGCTCCTGACCGTACTCAATGATCTCTTTAGCGCTAAGCTCTGTGATGGTGACGCTGTCACTGGAAGGCGAGCTTTTGAGAATGTTCAGGCAGAGACCCAACTGGTATTCAAGCTCTTCCCGCGGCAGTGCGTGCTTGGCCGTGGCCAGTAGCGAGGTGGCCAGCAGATTAACCGGATTTACATCCGCGGCGCCGTTGATATTGGTCATTATGGAGGTGGCGAGGTTGTCTACAAGCCCGGGCAGCCAGTCGGGTTTTTCTTCTGCGTTCAATTCCAACCATTTCTTGTCGTGACTTTGCAGCAGGGTATCCAGGTAAATGGGCTCGCCAAAGTTGACGTGAACCTTGCCGTAGTTGCGCCGCAGTATGCCAAACACACTGAATAAATCCCCCAGGGACTCCGACTTTTTCTCCTTGCCGCCCAGCTCGGAAATATAGGAGCTGCCCTCTACCAACTGCTCATAACCTATGTATACCGGTTGAAAGATGATGGGCTTTGTGGGGTTGCGCATATAGGTGCGCACGGTCATTTGTAACATGCCGCCCTTTGGTGGCAGCAAACGCCCGGTTCGGGAACGTCCCCCCTCAATGAAATATTCGATGGATACGCCCTGGGCCAGAATGATTGCCAGGTACTCGTCGAATACGGCGGCATACAGTGGGTCAGAGCGAAAGCTCCTGCGTATGAAAAATGCCCCGCATCTGCGCAAAAATGGGCCAAGCACGGGAAGGTTCAGGTTTGAGCCAGCGGCGATATGCGGGGGAACATGACCATTGATATACAGCAAATAGGATAGCAGTAAATAGTCGATATGGCTGCGATGGCAGGGTACGTAGATAATTTCCTTACCTGCTGCGTTATGCTCAAAGTTCTTGAAATGATTAAGTTCTACGCCATTAAATATTTTATTCCAGAACCAGGTGAGAACTACATCGCTAAAACGTACGGCCGTATAGGAATAATTCGCGGCGATTTCCTTAACGGCTTGTTCGGCCTCGCTGCGGAGCTTTTCTTTACTGCTGTCTTCGGACTCCAGCCTTGCGGCGATGACGGCCTGTACCTGCTTGCTGCCAATGACTTGCTTAAACAAGGTGCGCCGGTGCGACAGGTCGGGCCCGATGGCGGTCTCGCGTATTTGGCGCAACTGGCTGCGTGCCAGGCGGTAAACCTTGCGCACGGCGATACTGTCGTCCGATTTTTCGTCCACCAATTCGCGAATGGACAGCGGAGTTCCAAAATACACGCAACTGCCACGGCCGTTCACAAAGGTACTAAAGAGGCGCCCCAGGCGACCACCGACGTCCCAGCCCTCGGAGAAAATTACTTTGACCAGTGAGTTTTCTTTATCGGGTGCGCGGCCGATCAGTATTGAAACCGGGACCAGCTGCATCTCAAAGTCCGGATGTTGCAGGGCGTATTTCGCCATGTTTTGTATCATCTCCGAACTGCGACGGGTGGTGTGCCTGCGAATAAAAAGGCCCTTGAGCCGGCGCAGGGCCGCCCAGGCCCGCCCGCCCAGGTGTTCCGCCCCCCCAATGGGGTAAAGGGGCCGTTCCAGGCCGTTCTGCTCACAGGCTTTATCCAGGATCAGCAGGGACGACAGGGCGTAAGTGTCCATGATGTAACAGACCGGTATGTTGGGATTGATGTTGAGGTTTGCCAGGGGTTCCGGGAATACCTTGCTGCGTACCCAGATATGGAGGATGGCCCGCAGTGACAGGTACCACTTGAGGCGCATGAACTGAAAAACATTGAACCGTTGTTGGCTGGAAGCCATTATTCTATCCACGAATTTATCAAGGAGTATTATTGAGTAAAGAATAGAAGTCATTTTTATGAATGTCCACGCTTATTCAGCACAGTTTTGTCAGCCAAACACTGGTACTATTGGCGCCATGCAAAACAGCTATTCCGACAACGAATTTCCCTGGCTGGCAGCGACAGCCGCCGGCCTCTTTTTGAGTGCCATGGCGGCGTTTGAAATGGGGGTTACGGTTACCGAAATGCCCTACGTGACCGAGTCGGGTATTCTGGTAAAAGCCTATTTCAGCCTGAGCCTATTCGTATTGGGCGGCACCGACCTGGGCACACCCATCGGTGGCAGCGCCCTGGCGCGAAGTCTTTTGTGGTTGTCCTATTTTGGCTCGCCCATCCTCACGGCTTCGACGTTGATCAGTGCGCTGTTTCGGGCCCTTGCCCCACAGAGCTGGTATCTGCGGCGCTTGAAAGACCATATCATTGTGGTGGGAGACGGGGAGCTGGCGCTGGCCTATTTGCGGGTGTTGCGCAGTCACAACAGTAAAATCCCCGTGGTGGTTGTCTGCTCCGATCACGATGCTATTCGCGAAGATGAGATCAAACAAAACTTTGGTGCCCAGCTTGTCATCGGTGATATCACCCATGAGTTTTTCCTGTGCCAATTGCAAGTTGATCGCGCGCGCAAAATATTATTGCTGGATAACAACAGCATGCGAAGCTACGAGGCGGCCAGTGTTTTAATTAATCTGGTACCGGGAATAGGCCAGCGAATTGTTATTCACTGTGGCAATCTTCGTTTTATGCGAGCCATGGAGAATACCCGGGTTAGCGAGAGTTGCCTGACGTTTAACACCTACCACCTGGCCGCCACCGGTCTTGTTCGAAGCCATATGTTGCACCGCTTCCAGGAAACAAGGGACAAGGATGTGGTCATTCTGGCGGGCTTTGGGCGTTTTGGGCAGACCATTCTGGAGGAGCTACAGCGCTGCGCTATCGACGAGTTGGATACGGTCATCATCATAGACAGTGATGCCCACCGCAGAGTGTTGGTTGCGGATGAGCAGATGGAGTTTTCCGGCAAGTATCAGCGCTTTATCTACGAGGGGGATATTTCCCACCCGGAAGTCTGGGACAGGCTGCGCGAGGATGGAAAAATTGATGGCGACAATACGGTGTTTGTCCTGGGTACCGGCCATGAAGAAGAAAATTTGCGCACCGCGCTGTGGATCAGACGAAAGTATCCGGGTGCCATGGTGATTGCGCGCAGTGGCAAGGAGTCAATATTTGCCTTCGAGGTGGGTCAGGATCACGACATAATCAGCATTAGTATTGCGGAGTTAATAGAAGAGAATATTCCCAGGGCCTGGATCGAGTTTTTCTAGGGGCGGGGGCAGGGGCAGGGGCCACAAACTTGTTTTATCGTCGCCGCCACTGATATGCTGCAGCGCACGCATCGCACTATCACTCAACAGAGGACTTTCGATTGAAACAAGCATTAGTCAATATGCTGACCATGCAAAACAGCATGAATACCCGGGTTCATCAAGATT
>JAUVBI010000150.1 GCA_030591305.1 Pseudomonadota bacterium | reverse complement strand
GGCGGCTGTGGCGGGTATCGGCAAGGTGCTGCTGGCGGATAATGCTGCCTACGAGCACCAGTTGGCAGAAAATGTCAGCCTGCTTATCGCCGAGTTGGCTGCGTCCTACGACAATATTCTGTCGCCGGATACCAGCAATGGCAAGAATACCATGCCTCGCGTGGCGGCCCTGTTGGATGTGGCACAGATTTCAGACATCATTGCTGTGGTGTCAGCCGACACCTTCAAGCGCCCGGTTTACGCTGGCAATGTTATTGCCACCGTACAAAGCAGTGATGCAAAGAAAGTGATTACAGTTCGCAGCACCGGCTTTGACGGTGTGGCGGGCGAGGGTGGCTCTGCCACGATTGAGTCGGTAGATGCGGTACACGATGCGGGAATATCGGCCTTTGTCAGTGAGGAAGTGGCCAAGTCAGACCGTCCTGAGTTGACAGCGGCATCGGTGGTTATCTCCGGTGGTCGGGGCATGCAAAATGGCGAGAACTTCAAGTTGCTGGAAGGTATTGCCGACAAGCTGGGCGCCGCCATTGGCGCGTCTCGTGCGGCGGTAGATGCCGGTTTTGTTCCCAACGACATGCAGGTTGGACAGACTGGCAAAATTGTCGCCCCGGACCTGTATATAGCGGTGGGTATTTCTGGCGCCATCCAGCATCTGGCTGGCATGAAGGACTCCAAGGTGATTGTAGCCATCAACAAGGACGAAGACGCACCTATTTTCCAGGTTGCGGACTACGGTCTGGTTGCCGATTTGTTTGTTGCCCTGCCGGAGCTTGAAACTGCTCTGTAAACGCGCACTCTGATACCAGGGGTCGGTCACATTTTTAGCGACGGATCTCGATTATTCTTCAAAATCCTATTCTGGCAGATGATATATCCTAAGCAAGCCACTATTGATTTGGATCAATAGGCTACTTGACTTGCATCAAGGATGCCTACACGAGGTTCGCGCATTTTAGTTCGGCGATAGTTGGTGTATCAATTGTTTTAACTAACTCTCGCCCCGGCCTATAGAACATAAATATAACGTGAAGGGAAGGATTAGTGATGAGTGATTCAGTCAAATCTTTATTTAAGAAGTCGGCACTTTCAATAGCGCTTGCAGCCATAGCAGCGCCAGTACTTGCAGCGCCCGTATTGGAAGAAATTCTTGTAACCGCACAAAAGCGCACCGAAAGTTTACAGGATGTCCCCATTTCTGTAGCGGTTATGTCCGGCGAAAAAATTAGTGAAATGAGTATTCGGCGCTTCGAAGAAGTCGCCGCTTACATCCCCAATGTCACCATTCAGCAGGATGTTGTCGGTGACATGATAAATATACGTGGTATTCAGTCAGGCCCTCAAGCGGGGTTTGAACAATCCGTAGCAACCTTCATTGACGGTGTTTATCGAGGCCGGGGAGTGCAGTCGCGCTACGCATTTCTGGACGTGGCAGGTGTGGAGGTGTTGCGAGGTCCCCAGAGCACGTTATTTGGGAAAAATACGGTGGCTGGTGCGTTAAACGTTCGTAGTAACAAGCCAACAGAGGAATTTGAGGGGTCTTTCCGTGCGGGCTATAACGTGGATTTTGATGAAACAGAATTGCGTGGCCATGTGTCGGGGGGGCTGAGCGATACACTGCGCGGCCGGGTAGCCTTTATTAGCCGAGATATGGATGAGGGTTGGGTTAACAATACATTTTACGATGAGGACAGCCCGGATACGGACGAGTGGGCGACCCGGCTCAGCCTGGATTGGGATTTGTCTGATGCCACCCTGGTTTCATTCAAATATGAACACGGCGAGTGGGACAACAGCGGCCAGCCCTATGAAATAATCAAAGCGGGCTCGCTGGTTGCATTTGGTGTAGAGGGAGAGATTGACGGAAAATCCAATATGGGAGACGGTGCATTTTCTGTATTCCCCGATGATGGGGTGCAGGATATTGGTTCCCTGCAGACTTTCGAGGGCGAGCTGGATGAATTCGCCGTAACCGTTGAACATACCATGGACAGCGGCGCTACGATTACAGCGATAGGAAGTTACTCCAGCTATGATTTCGAACGCTTTCTGGATGCTGACTTCAACCCACTGACTGTGGTGCGGTTCGACGACACTGAAGATTTTGAGCAGACCAGCCTGGAGTTACGTATTGCCTCGAATACCGGAGGCGCCTTTGAATATATTGCCGGTGTTTACTATCAGGACAATGAGCTTTTCGCCGACAGTTTGACCTATATAAATATACCGACCCTTGGCGCACTGGTGGCCGGCGGCTGTGCTGCGGGCGGAGGCACCAGTATCGCGGGAGATGTACTGGGTACGGTTTTTGCGAATGCCGCACTGGGCACAACTGCTGGTACAGCCAGCGCGTGCTTCAACCAGTCCGTCGCAGATCCGATGCTGGCCGCAGGACTGCCGGGGGTTATGCGTTACGCCTTGCTGGATCAGGACACGGAGACCCTGGCTGTGTTTGGCCAAGTCGACTGGGCTATCAGTGATTCACTGCGAGCAACGCTTGGGCTGCGCTACACGGAGGAGGACAAGACTGCACGTCAGGCAGTTGTCCCCACCGACTACGGCAGGCGCAGCACCACGGTAACAACCGATCCTCTATCCATAGCGGCCTCCACTTTATTTACCGAGTTTACGCCGCACGATTTTAGAGACCTGAAGAGGGATGAGTCCAGTTTTACCTGGTCGGCAAATGTTCAGTGGGATTTGTCTGAGAGCGTCATGACCTATGTGTCGGCTTCGACTGGTTTCAAAGCCGGTGGATTTAACTCCTTCTATATGGGCCAGGCTGCCGGTGCTGGCGCCAATCCCGACGATGCAGATTTTGAAGAGGAGGAAGTTATCGCGGGTGAGTTAGGTGCCAAGATGACATTGCTGGACGGTGCGGCAGAATTAAACATTGCGCTGTTCTGGAACCAGTATGAGGACCTGCAGGCCTCTGTTTTTAGTGGCCAAACTACAGTGGAAGTGCGCAATGCTGCAGAGGCGACCAGTCAGGGAATTGAAATTGATGGTCGCTGGCAGGCCACCGATAAGCTGATGCTGTCGGGCGCCTTGGGCTGGATTGATTTCGAATTTGACAGCTTTCCCAACCAGGCCTGTACCAGTGACCAGTTTATCGCATTTCGTGAAGTTGCATGGGATGGTGGCAATAATCCCTTTGGCGCATTCGCCAATAACGGCGATTGCGCGCAGGCTGGGGTCAACGACATGAAAGGCAGGACAAGTGCCAATACCGCCGAATTGTCTTTTACGCTGTCTGCCAGTTACACGCGAGACATCGGCGACTATCGCCTGGGCGCGGTAGCCGATGTGATATATAACGACGATATGTACCGTCAGGATGACCTGGACCCTACCCTGAAGGCAGATTCCTACACCACGCTCAATGCCCTGCTGCGTTTTGGGCCCAGTAATGGCGTGTGGGAACTGGCTGTTATTGGTAAAAACCTGACCGATGTAGATGAGAATTTTAACTATGGAACGGATGTTCCCCTGTTCGATGGGTCAATCTACGCGGCAGTCATCGCGCCAAGAAATATCACGGTAGTGGCTACTCTGAACTTCTAGTATTACTGACAGGAGGAGGGTGGTTCCCCGGAACCACCCTCGCGCTTACTCTTTAGAAACCATTGACGATCTTGATTTCCAGGAAGTCTTCAAAGCCAAAAGCCCCCCCTTCACGACCATTGCCGGACTGTTTGTAGCCCCCAAATGGTCCGCCGGCGGTGAGGCCACTACCGTTGATATGAATCATTCCGGCTTTGATCCTGCGGGCGATCTTCAGGGCGTGTTCAGTTTTACCCTGAACATAACCCGATAAGCCGTAGGGGGTGTCGTTGCCTATGGCAACCGCTTCGTCATCGCCCTCGTAGGGAATCATGCACAGTACCGGACCAAATATTTCCTGCTGGGCAATACTCATGTCGTTGCTGACATCGGCAAAAATAGTTGGCTTGGCATAATGCCCTTGCTCGAAACCCTCTGGTTTTCCGACTCCGCCACAAAGCAGCCGGGCACCCTCGTCAATACCTTTTTGAATCAGTGCCTGCACTTTGTCAAAGTGTGCACCGCTGACCAGTGGCCCTATATGCTCACCTTCCTCACGGGGATCTCCGACACTGACGCTTTCACCCACGCGGCGCGCTATCTCAGTTGCCTGTTCGTACAGGGGCCTCGGTACCAGCATCCGGCTGGGACAGTTACAGGACTGCCCGGTATTTTGCATGCAGTGCAAGACACCGGCGGTGACCGATGCTTCCAGGTCCGCATCGTCGAGTATAATATTTGGAGACTTTCCTCCCAGCTCCTGAGCAACTCGCTTGACGCTATCGGCTGCCGCCTTGGTGATGGCTGAGCCGGCTCGAGTAGAGCCGGTGAACGTTACCATATCAACGTCGGGGTGTGCAGACAGTGGTGCGCCAACCCCTGGGCCGTCGCCATTAACCATGTTATAGACGCCCGCCGGCACGCCGGCTTCATGCATAATTTCCGTCCACAGCAAGCTGCTTAGCGGTGCAATTTCGCTGGGCTTCAATACCATGGTGCAACCCGTTGCCAGGGCGGGTACAACTTTCAGCGCGACCTGGTTGACGGGCCAGTTCCATGGTGTGATTAAGGCGCACACGCCGATAGGCTCCTTGCTGACGGTAGCTCCGTCGAGATTGTTCTCGAAATCGAAGCTTTTCAGGGCTTTGATTCCCTGTTCTATATGATGCAGGCCACACCAGGCCTGCGCAGATTCTGCAAGTGTTTTAGGGGCACCCATTTCGATGGAAATGGCCGCCGCCATTTCGTCATAGCGTGTTTTGTAGATTGCCGCCATTCTCTCCAACAGAGCCAGACGCACTTCACGACTGCTCTGGGAATAGCTGTCAAAAGCTGCGCGCGCTGCGGCAACGGCCCTGTCCACATCGGCTGTGGTGCCGAGGGATATGGTGTTGACAGCTTCTCCTGTTGCGGGATTTTCCACGGCAAAGTCATTGGCTTCAACTGGGTCTACCCAGGCTCCATTGATATAAAACTTGCGGCTATTTTTCATAAGGTTCTCCCAATATTAAAGTCTAGTTTGCCAATATCCCATCTTGTACAAGCTGCTTATGTGTCGCTTCAATACTAACTCGCAAGGTGTCAATAATGGTATCGGCCTGCTCTTTGGTGAGTATCAGTGATGGGGACATCACGTTCAGGTGGCCGATGGGTCGTACAAACAGCCCGCGCGCACTTGCCTGTTTTGATACCAGGCCGCCGATACCCACCTCGTCTGAAAACAACTCTTTGGTATGCTTGTCTGCCACAAATTCAACACACATCATAAATCTTTTGCCGCGAACTTCACCGACCAGTGGCAAGTCAGCAAGCTCAGACTTCATGCGTTCCTCTAAATAAGTACCTATTTCTATCGTGTTTTCAAATAGCTTTTCCCGCTCCATGATCTCAATATTCTTAAGCGCAGCAGCGCAGGCCACAGGGTGCCCGGAATAGGTATAACCCACAGAAAAACATCGGTCGTAACCCTCTTCGCTGATCACCTGGTGAATTTCATCACAATAGAGCATGGCGCCCAGTGGAATATACCCTGAGGTAATGCCCTTGGCAGTGGTAATGATATCGGGCTGCACACCAAACAGGTCTTCTGACGCAAACCAGTGTCCCACACGACCGAAGGCGGTAACCACTTCATCGGCCACGTAGAGTACGTCGTGTTTTTTGCAGATGTCATAGGTGCGGCGGTGATAGCCGTCCGGGGGTACAACGACGCCACCGGCACCCATAATAGGTTCTGCAAAAAATGCCGCGACCTTGTCGGGACCAACTTCCAGTATCTTGTTTTCCAGTTCATTCACCAGGAAGTCCAGGTAGTCTGCCTCACTCATTCCCTCTGGTGCGCGATAATAACTGGGGCAGGACACTTTATGCATGGTCTCGGTAATAAAATCAAAGTCGGGCGTGTGGTCTGATTTCTTTCCGCCTATGGACATGGCCGCGTAGGTTGTGCCGTGATAAGACTCATCCAGGGAAATAATATGTTTCTTTTCGCGCTTGCCGCGGCAGTTTTGATAATATTGTATAATGCGATACGCCGAATCAATGGCAGTGGACCCCCCCGTAGTGAAGAACACATGATTGATATTTGACGGTGCGATTTCGGCGAGTTTTGCCGCTAATTTAGCGGCAGGTTCATTGGTGATATCAATAAAACTGGTAGCGTAGGTCAGTTCCTCAACTTGCTCGGCAATAGCAGTTGCCATCTCCTTGCGGCCCAAACCAATATTGGTACACCACATGCCACCCACGGCGTCGAGGTAGCGATTGCCATTACTGTCTTCGAGGTAGATCCCATCGGAGCGGGTCATCACATATTTTGCACCCTCAGAATTGAAGGAGTCTGGAAAGGTGTAGGCATGTAAATGATGCTCTTTATCCTGTTTCCATAATTCATTGGCTTCGGGGTGACTGCTAAACGTATTTGAGCTCATTTTAAATTCTCCAGCATTCAAACTGTGGGTGATAAAATATCAATGACTATTGCTGTATTAGCCATTTATTGATCTGTTGCTAAGGTAGTGCATAGCCCGCCGCAACCAGAAGTATTACGGTAATGCCGCCGGCAAGCAGCGTGTAGGGAAGTTGAGATAAAGCGTGTTGCATCGCCGTACAATCTGAGCCCTGGGCTGAGAGCAAGGTTGAAACGCCGTAAAAACAGGCGTGGCAACCAAAAGCAGAGGCAGACATCACCGCACCTATAACCAGAGGCATTGACGCGTCAACCCCCTGGGCCAGGGGTATAATGATAGGCAGTGCTATTACAAACATGCCCCATGCCGATGACGTTGCGAATACAATGAGGGCCATTACCAGAAAAATGATCGCGGCAAAATATTCCTTGTTCAGGTAGGGGATAACCGAATCCATAATATAAGCTGTCATGTCGAGTGAGTCATTGACATCCTTGAGCATATAGCCGGCAATAATGATGGCAAAAGGGAGCAGCATTAATTTAAACCCGTCCAGCATCGATTCGACCAGTTGATTGAAACTCATCAATTTCTGCAACATATAGAAAATTATGGTGAATATGGAGGCGACAAGAGAGCCGAGCAAAAGGTCGATATCGTAGTAAACACTGGCTGCGACTAAAACCGTCATGGGCAGGAAAAAATTCAGCAGTCCCATGCCAGTTGATGATTTCTTTATGATATGTGAGGTGTCAAAACCACCCATGCCACAACCATCGGGTATGGGTTGTCCTGCCAGGGCTCGCAATTCGGCTTTTTTCATTGCACCGAAGTCTTTAAAATATCCCATGGCTACCAACCAGACGATTAACAACGCCGTCCAGCCGTAGAACATATAGGGGATGGATTCAATATACAGCATGAAACCTTCACCTTTGGCCGCTACGTTATTGTCTTCCAACAGAGCAGTAAAAAATACAGCCCAGGTTGAAATTGGCACCAGAATACACACTGGCACTGCAGTCGAATCGACAATAAATGAAAGCTTTTCCCTGGAAATATTAAAGCGGTCGGTTGTGCTCTTCATGGACGAGGATACTGCAAGCGCATTGAGGTAGTCGTCGATAAACACTAAAATTCCCAGGCCACTGGTGGTCAGTAGTGCGCGTCTCCTGGTCTTGATGCGGCCAGACAGGAAATCACCAAAGCTGAGCACGCTGCCGCCGCGCTCCAGCATAACGATTATGCCGCTCATCATGCCACATACAAGAATGATCCAGATGACAGTCTCATTTTTAAAGGCATTGCTTGAGATGCTGCCCAATTGGG
>JAUVBI010000227.1 GCA_030591305.1 Pseudomonadota bacterium | reverse complement strand
GCAATAAAGCCTTTTTGCTGCATCAGTAGAGAATAGACAGCCTCCTGTACGCCCGCCGCCCCCAGCGAATGTCCGGATAGGGATTTGGTTGAACCAATAACGGGAATATGGTCGAGTTGCTGGAATGTTGTGCGTACTGCTTTGAGTTCCTGCATGTCCCCTGCGGGGGTGCTGGTACCGTGGGCATTGATGTAGTCCACAGCGCCATCGACGGTGGCGAGTGCCTGCGCCATGCAGCGCACCGCGCCCTCTCCCGAGGGTGACACCATGTCATAGCCATCGGACGTGGCACCGTAACCGACCAACTCCGCGTAAATTTTTGCGCCCCGGGCTTTGGCGTGTTCCAGCTCTTCTACTACCAGCATGCCGCCGCCGCCGGCAATAACAAAGCCGTCGCGGTCGGCATCGTAGGCCCGTGAGGCCTTGTCTGGCGTATCATTATACTTGGTTGACAGTGCGCCCATAGCGTCAAACAGGCTGCTCATTGTCCAGTGCAGTTCTTCGCCGCCGCCGGCAAAAACAACATCCTGCTTGCCCAGTTGTATTTGCTCCATGGCATTGCCAATGCAATGGGCGCTGGTGGAGCACGCCGAAGAAATTGAGTAGTTTATGCCCTTGATTTTAAATGGCGTGGCCAGGCAGGCGGAGACTGTGCTGCCCATGGTTTGGGTAACACGGTAGGGGCCGACCCGACGCAGGCCTCGGTCGCGCAGGATATCTGCGGCCTCGGTCTGGCTGCGGGATGACGCACCGCCCGAGCCAGCGATGATACCGGTGCGGACATTCGAAACATCTGAGTCTTCCAGGCCGGAATCCGTAATGGCCTGTTGCATGGAAATATAGGCATAGGCGGCGGCATCGCCCATAAAACGGTACTGCTTGCGATCGATGAGCTCTTTCAGATTGATATCGGGGGCGCCGGCAACATGTGAGCGCATACCCATATCGATTTGCTCTTGCCGGGCAGTAATTCCCGAGTGCCCGTGGTACAGGGAATCGGAAACCGTTGCGGCGTCGTTGCCCAGGCAGGACACAATTCCCAGCCCCGTGATGACCACTCTTTTTGCCATGACTTAGATTGCCCCCCCTGCCTGTATCAAGCCCACTCGTAGCTTTTCCATACTGTAAATTTCCCTGCCATCTACGGATACTGTGGCATCGGCGATACCCATGACCAGTTTGCGTTCGATAACGCGTCGGATTTGAATGTTGTAGGTTACTTTTGAGGCGCTGGGCAGTACTTCACCGAAAAACTTCACCTCGCCCGAACCCAGTGCTCGCCCGCGCCCCGGGTTTCCTCGCCAACCCAGGAAAAAACCCACCAGTTGCCACACGGCATCCAGGCCCAGGCAGCCAGGCATGACCGGGTCTCCCGGGAAGTGACAGGCGAAAAACCACAGGTCGGGATTTATGTCCAGCTCAGCAGTGATTTCACCCCTGTCATACTGACCGCCCTCGGAGGAAATGTGGGTAATACGATCTATCATCAACATATTGTCGACGGGAAGCTGGGCATTGCCCGGGCCAAATAATTCGCTGTTGCCGCAGGCTATTAACTCTTCTTTGGTATATGCGCTTTTTCCGGTCATAAAATTTCCATCGTCGCTGTCGGTTATCACTGTTGTGCTCAGAGCAGGGATGTATTGTACCTTACAGGAGCGCTACGCACAGGCTCTGGTGAGCGAGCCCATTCTAATGGTTAGCGCCCACAAGTCCATAGATTATGTAAGAAACTGAGTTGGGTGTTTCCTAGTTAATAAACCAGGTTTGAGTTAATATGACTCGCTTTCCCGGCGCGGTGGTTTGTGTGAGTTGCTCATTAGTGCCGCCGTTCATTCTGGTAAAGCGTGTTACCGCTATCACAGCAGGAATCATGAGAACGAAATGCTAACGCCCGTAATATTATCCGGAGGTGTCGGTAGCCGTTTGTGGCCGATTTCCCGAGAGTTTCACCCCAAACAATTCCTGCCCCTGGCGGGAGAGCTGTCCATGCTGCAGGAGACCCTGCATCGGACCGGTGACCTGGAGGCCTCTGCGCCGCTTGTGGTGTGCAATGAAGAGCACCGCTTTATGGTCGCCGAGCAATTGCGTCAGGTTGAACTGGATGCGGGGGCGTTGATATTGGAGCCCGAGGGTCGCAATACCGCGCCGGCGGTGGCGCTGGCGGCCCTGCACGCGATGACACAGGATCCTGGCGCGGTGTTGCTGGTGTTGCCTGCCGACCACCTTATTCAGGATATCAATGCCTTTGTCAGTGCCGTTGGCAACGCACTGCCCCTGGCCCGGGACGGACGCCTGGTGACCTTTGGTATTGTCCCAACCAGCCCCGAGACCGCCTATGGTTATATTCAGCGCGGTGACGGCCTGGCCGATGATAGTTTCGAGATAAACCAGTTTGTTGAAAAGCCGAGTAAAGAGACGGCGCAGAGCTATCTGGATGACGGGTCCTATTTGTGGAACAGCGGCATGTTTCTGCTGCAGGCCTCCACCTATCTGGAGGAGCTGGATAAATATGCGCCGCAGATGTTGGCCTGTTGTCGCGAGGCCATGGCCGCTGCCGAGGTCGATATGGATTTTGTGCGCCCGGTACGGGAGGCTTTTCAGGCCTGCCCCGGTGACAGTATTGACTATGCGGTGATGGAAAAGACAGACCGTGGTGCCGTGGTGTCGCTGGATTGTGGCTGGAACGATGTCGGCGCCTGGTCTGCATTGTGGGATGTGGCCGAGCGGGACGAGCAGGGCAATGCCTGCCGCGGTGATGTGATAGTAAATAATTGCACTAACAGTTATTTTCGCTCTGAGTCACGGCTGATTGCGGTGATAGGCGTGGACAATCTGGTTGTTGTCGAGACCGCCGATGCTGTTTTGGTGGCCGATAGGCACACGGTTCAGGACGTGAAGAGTATTGTCACCCAGTTGAAGCAACTGGACCGCCCCGAGGCCACCACACACCGCCTGGTGTATCGCCCCTGGGGTTCTTACGAGACTCTGGTTAACGCGGGCAGATATCAGGTGAAGCGCATTATTGTTAATCCTGGCGGTGTATTGTCCCTGCAGATGCATCATCACAGGGCAGAGCACTGGATAGTGGTTCACGGTACCGCAGAGGTGACCTGTGAGGACAAGGTGTTCATGCTGGGGGAGGACGAGTCCACCTATATTCCCCTGGGACACAAGCACCGGCTGGTCAATCCCGGGAAAACGCCGCTGGAGTTGATCGAGGTTCAGTCGGGCAGTTATCTTGGGGAGGATGACATTGTCCGCTTTGAAGACATATATGGGCGCAGCAATTAAACTGCCCGGGAAGCGGTGTCAAAAACGTGCACTTATTGTAATACTCACAGGCCAATACCTATGATCCGAAAATGCTTATTTCCCGTTGCCGGCTATGGCACACGATTCCTGCCCGCCACCAAGAGTATGCCCAAGGAAATGTTGCCGATAGTGAATAAGCCTCTGGTGCAGTATGGGGTGGAGGAGGCCATTGAGGCGGGGATGAACAACTGTGCCATGGTGACCGGGCGCGGCAAGCGGGCCATCACCGACCACTTCGACATCAGTTACGAGCTTGAGCACCAGATTTCCGGTTCCGACAAGGAAGTGTATCTGGAAAGTATCCGAAGTGTACTCAACGAAGGTGTCTTCACCCAGGTACGCCAGCGCGAGATGAAGGGGCTGGGCCACGCGATACTCACCGGGGAGGCACTGATTGGCGATGAGGCCTTCGGTGTACTGCTGTCGGATGACCTGTGTCTCAATGATGGCCCCGGCGTGCTGAGTCAGATGACTGAGCTGTACCGCGAGTATCAATGTTCCATTGTCGCCATCCAGGAAGTACCGCGCGATGAGGTACACAAATACGGTGTTATTTCGGGTGAGCAGCTGCGCGATGACCTGTTTCGCGTTGATGATATGGTGGAAAAACCTACCCCGGAAGAAGCGCCCTCCAACCTGGCCATTATCGGCCGTTATATTCTCACTCCCGATATTTTCGACATTCTGCGCAACACCCCGCCGGGTGCCAATGGTGAGGTTCAAATTACTGATGCGCTGCAGGCACAAGCCAAACAGGGCAAGGTATTAGCCTATAAGTTCAAGGGCCTGCGCTTCGACTGCGGTACCGTACCGGGCTTTGTAGAGGCAACCAATTATGTCTATGAAAATCATTACGCCAGCAAAGAAAACGGGAACGGTTAAGTGGAAGAGATAAGCTGTTTCAAGGCCTATGATGTTCGCGGACGGGTTCCGGACCAACTCAATGAGGATATTGCCTACCGTATCGGCCGTGCCTATGCCGAGGTTATAAAGCCAGGCAAGGTTGTGGTGGGGCACGATATTCGCCTCACCAGCGAGGCCATCAAAGGCGCACTTGTACAGGGTTTGCTGGAGCAGGGCGTCGACGTATATGACATCGGGCAGTGTGGCACCGAAGAAATCTACTTCGCCACCTCCCATGCGGGTATGGATGGCGGCATTGTGGTAACTGCCAGCCACAACCCCAAGGATTACAACGGCATGAAATTTGTGCGGGAAGGCTCCCGGCCCATTTCAGGCGATACCGGCTTGTTTGACATCAAGGCGCTGGCTGAGCAAAACAGTTTCGAAGCGGCGGCGCGCAAAGGCAGCCTGCACCCCCTGGATACCGCGCCGGCCTACATCGCACATCTGCTCTCCTATGTCGATATCTCCGCATTGCCGTCATTGAAAATAGTGGTGAATGCCGGTAACGGAGGTGCGGGCCATGTCATCGACAAGCTGCAGGGGCTGCTGCCCTTTGAGTTTATAAAACTCCTGCACGAACCGGATGGAAGCTTCCCCAACGGTGTGCCTAATCCCCTGTTGCAAGAAAACCGCGGTGTAACCATTGCCGCCGTGCGCGCCCACGACGCGGATATGGGTATTGCCTGGGACGGTGATTTCGACCGCTGCTTCTTTTTCGATGAGCGCGGAGAGTTTAT
>JAUVBI010000305.1 GCA_030591305.1 Pseudomonadota bacterium | reverse complement strand
TAGCTTATCGACCTCTGCATTGACTCCCAGACGCAAACCCTGTGTCATGAATACCCCATCGCTTAGCTGCCAACCCAGGTCGGACAACATGAGCTCACCTGATACCTGATATTCCAGATTGGGGATATCCCGAAGACCAAACCATAATCCGGCGACGGCCATGTCAGTACTATTCAGCTCAAGCACCACGCGAGAGCCCAGATAATCTGGGGCCTCTCCGACAACACCATTCAACAACAAACTGGTTACGGGGCCACGAATACGCAAATCTGTCAGCTCTACGCCCTCTTCTGTCGCACTCAGGCTGCCGTGGATGCTATAGGGAATTGCCGGCAAGCCCTCAGCACCTACCAAAGACCCGAGCATTGCCAAATTGAAATTGTCGCCCGCTATATCGACCTCCCAATCATCAATTTCGGGAAAATCAGGTAGGCGGCCCTCAACCGTCAAGCGCCCCTCCCCGCTGCTGAGCACACCTTTATTGAGAGTGAGATTTTTACCA
Organism: Pseudomonadota bacterium; assembly: GCA_030591305.1. The sequence goes on along the minus strand of JAUVBI010000305.1, from coordinate 2,419 downwards.
AACCGTTTAATTTCTCCAGAAATCTTATACGGTAGCTGTGGGAGCCCCTGCAAATAAAAGACAAGCCCGGCTTCCTCCATGGAGGGGCCGTCTATCTTAAAGGCAATATCCACCCCATCAATCGCCATAGGGTCTGCGATCTCGCCGGATATTTGTACGTGAAGCTCCTCCAGGGACCCAACTACATCCACGGACAGTCCGGGATGGGCATCGCTAATATGGCCTTGAAAACTCAGTGGCCCATCCCGGATCTCTGTTATGCCCAACAGTTCCAACAACGGGCGAGAATGCGGTGCCGCAATACTCAGGTGTAAGTCCGGTCCAGAGAAATTCGACATATCGTCAATAGTACCTTTGGCTTGCAGCTCAAGTTTGCCCAGGCTGACAGCCATATCCATTTTAATGTCTCGCCATGTCAGCAGCGCAGTCGTTGAACCGAGCATGCCTTTCACTTTCAAGGGAATTTCATTGATGAGGCCGACGATATCTAGATAGGTTTGTGCATCATCAGTTTTGCGCAAGCTCAACTCTTCAATTGAAAGTGCAATATCCCGCTCGGCACCCAGGAATACCACCTCACCATTGACTATGTGGAGATTGTTAATATATATGGGGAAAATTGGCTGCTGCCCTTCATCATGATCCTCCTCAATTTCGGAAATATCGTTTTCAACGTTATCAGGCCAAAAATTCCAGCTTGCAAAGTGATCTTCAATTGCCACCAAGCTCACAGCGGCATCGGTCAGTTCAAGTTCCGTTATCAATAGAGGGCCGCCCCGCCAAACGGAGGGGACATTGATGCGAAGCAGTAATCGCCCCGCCTTGGCAAAGTTAGGTTCCGCCGCCCAGGCCAGGTTTGCCAGAGAGACATCCTGGGCCAAAAGATAGCTGTCCCAACTCAGCTCTGCCTCGAGTATCTCACCTATTTTTAGTTCTCGATTGAGAACCCGGGTTACAGTCTCCTCCAATACAAACTCCAGAGCCGATGTACTGCTCCGCAACACGGCGAAACCGGCAAACAAAATAACAAGCAGGAGTAAAACGAGCGCGGCAAGGCCTATGAAAATGGCTCTGAGCCATGGAGTAAGTGTAGCTTGTGATATACGCAGCCTAGAATGCCTGATTGAGGGCGACATAAAGCGACTGTTCTTCTTCACTGGTGGTGACAATATCCACCCTCAAGTCCACGCCCGTCCTCGATTGAATGGCATAGCGAAAGCCGGCCCCCCCGGCATAATACATTCCGTCATCGTCCCGCTGCCGCCCATCCTGACCAAAGGAACCCCCGGAAAGGTACGCGGCACCGAGAAAAGCGGTTACTTTAAAGGCTGTATCGACCACCTGATAACGGTATTCTGTTTGTAACCCATTGAGAAAGCGTGCCTTGAACTGGCCTCCTGGGTAGCCTCGCAGCAGTGCCTTGCCGGACAGGGTTGCCAAGCCTGAGTCAGGTGTTTTCTCGCTGCTGTATTCACCGTAGAACTGGCTGGCCCACACATCTCCTGGTGCAAGCCCGGTTTTGTAATAGCGGGCATTGAAGACGACCTTTTGGTAAGTATCGTCCGCGCCAAAGGCACTGGGAAATGTGTCAACATCCAGGTCAATCCAAAAAGCATCCCGAGGGAAGTACTTGCTAATTCTGGTGTCATAGGAACCCGTTATGCCGACCCCCACACTCTCTTCATCAATGATACCGTTGTCAAACAGGAAGTTTTCACCAGCCTCATTTTTTGCAAAATATTCAATATTCTTGTATCCCACCTTTCCGCCGAGATAGATATTGTCCCTGATTTCAACTAAAAGCTTCTGATTAAACAGCTGGGATTTGAACTGGTACCTGACGGTTTCACCGCCTGATTGTTTTAATTCGCTATTGGTCTTGGCAAGCAAGAGCACCGTGTTGGATATCATGCTATCCGCTGCCAGAAAGGCATTATTGCGAATGAAGAAGCTGGTGCTGTCGGTGTCTGTGTACTGAGCCCCTGTTTGCAGTTGGGACATGGACGCAGCTTTGTCCACCCGATAAAGATAAGAAACTGCTGCGCCAACGCCTGTTCCCGCCAGTGGCGTACTGGTAATCAGGGGCACAAACTTTAGAGGTGACTCACTATTGGTATTTTCTTCAGCGCCGAGCTCTGTCATTACCAGCAGTAAAAATAGCAGGGTGAACTTGTCCAGTACTTTTTTCACCGTGGCACAGGCGCCCGCCAGGGCAGCTACCGCAGGACCGGCCGTGCATTAATGGGCTGCGGACCGCGGGCATCATTACCTATCAGTTTATTAAAGTTATCCCGGCGGTTTTTTGAAATTGTGAGAATCTCTTTAAGTACATACCAGCGCACACCTTCAGAGCAAGGCGGTGTTGTGAGAGAGCCATTGTAACGGTAATAATCTTTATCCATGCTGGTAACGACCATAT
>JAUVBI010000094.1 GCA_030591305.1 Pseudomonadota bacterium | reverse complement strand
GCGATAAAACAGGGTACCAAGGAGATTATTGAATGGCGCAAGTGACAGTACAGCAACTCGCAGAAGTAGTGGGCGCAACCGCTGATCGTCTGTTGGCTCAGATGAAAGAAGCCGGTTTGCCGCACACCGAGGCGGAGCAAGCTGTGTCCAACGAAGACAAGCAGACACTGCTCGCTTTTCTCAAGGCCAGCCACGGTGAGTCTACCAGTGCGCCCAGGCGTATCACTCTGAAGCGCAAGACCCTCAGTACCTTGAGAACACCCGGCGCGCAGGGCAGGAAAACCGTCAATGTTGAGGTGCGTAAGAAGCGCATTTATGTCAAGCGCGATCCGGCCGAACTACTGGCCGAGGCACAGGCCGTGGCGGCCGAAGCGGAAGAGACGCCCCTCGAGGACGCTGTTTCTGCCGAGGGCGTGGCAGCCGAGGTTGAGGTAGCTGTTGAAGTTGAAGTTGAAGTTGTAGTGGAAGAAACGGTGGTGGTGCCAGAGCCGGTGGTGCCCGCCATTGTCGATGAGTTTGAGGAAGATCCCGCTACCATGGATCCCGAACTACTGCGCCAGCGCGCCATTGCGCGCCGTCAGAACAAAGAAGCCGAGGATGCTGAGGTCAGGAAACTGGCGGCGGAAGCTCGCAAGGCCGAAGAGGCACAGAAAAAAGCTGATGCAGAGGTAAAGGTAAAGGTAAAAGAATCACAGGAGCAGGTCAAGAAAACAGACAAGGTCGCCAGGCCCAAGCGCCTGCATACGGCTCCCTCCAGTGCGGACGAGCAGAAGCGCAAAACCAGCCGCGGGCGCCTCGATCGTACCAATACCCAGGGTCGCGGCAAGAAACGTCGCGGGCACAACCTGTCGCTGTCCGACCTGGAGGCGGCGGAGTCCGGTGGACGCAGGCGTTCTCGCAAGAAGGCAAATCGGGTTCATGCAGAGCATTCCAAGCACGGTTTTGAAATGCCCACCGAGCAGAAAACGCACGAGGTAGAGCTGGCAGATATGATTTCTGTAGCTGACCTGGCTCAGCAGATGTCTGTTAAGACGGGTGAAGTGATCAAGCAGCTGATGAAAATGGGCGTTATGGCCACCATCAACCAGACGATAGACCAGGACACCGCCACATTGCTGGTGGAGGAAATGGGTCACAGCGTCAAATTGGTCAGTGCTGATGCCATCGAAGACAAACATGAGGAGACATTGGCGCAGCACGAGGGTGCGCCAGAACCGCGCGCACCTGTGGTGACGGTAATGGGCCACGTCGATCACGGCAAGACCTCGCTGCTGGATTATATTCGCAAGAGCAACGTGGCCTCCGGTGAGGCGGGTGGCATCACCCAGCATATCGGTGCCTACCACGTTAATACCGATCACGGCATGATTACCTTTCTGGATACACCGGGCCACGCCGCATTTACCTCTATGCGGGCTCGTGGCGCCAGGAGTACCGATATCGTGATACTGGTGGTGGCCGCCGATGACGGTGTGATGCCACAGACAGAAGAAGCCGTACAGCATGCCAGAGCGGCAAATGTACCGCTGATTATTGCCGTTAACAAAATGGATAAAGAGGGTGCTGACCCCGAGCGTGTCAAGAACGAGCTGTCTGCCAAGGATGTAATTCCCGAGGAGTGGGGCGGTGATACCCAGTTTATCAATGTCTCTGCCATAACCGGCGAGGGCGTTGATGCCCTGTTGGACGCCGTATTATTGCAATCAGAGTTGCTTGAGTTGCAAGCACCGTGCGATGTGCCAGCACAGGGTGTGGTTATCGAATCACGCCTGGATAAGGGGCGTGGCTCCATTGCTTCGGTTCTTATTCAAAGTGGTACTCTGCGCAAAGGCGATACCGTGGTAGCGGGTATGTATTATGGCCGTGTTCGCGCCATGCTGGATGAAAATGGCGACCCTACCAACGAAGCGGGCCCCAGCATACCGGTCGAGATCCTCGGCCTCAATGGCACACCCGATGCAGGTGACCAGTTTGCTGCTGTAGAGAACGAAAAACAGGCGCGGGAAATCGTGGTGAACCGGCAGGAGAGAACCCGGGAAGCCAAGATGCAGCGCCAGCAGGCCGCCAAGCTGGACAATATGTTCGAAAGTATGACGGCCGGCGAGAAGAAAACCCTCAATGTTGTGCTCAAGACCGATGTTCGCGGCTCTCTGGAGGCTATTCAGGGTGCGCTGGTTGAATTGGGCAACGACGAGGTTCAGGTGAATATCGTATCCGCTGGTGTTGGTGGTATCGCCGAGTCCGACGTGACCCTGGCCGTGACATCAGGGGCGGTTATGTTCGGTTTCAATGTACGGGCCGATACCTCAGCGCGCCGCCTGGTTGAAAATGAGGCGATAGACCTGCGTTATTACAATGTAATTTACAATCTGATCGATGACGTTAGAGACGCCCTGTCAGGAATGTTGGCACCGGAATTGCGTGAAGAGATAGTGGGCATCGCCGAAGTGCGCGACGTCTTCCGCTCGCCCAAGTTTGGCCTGATTGCTGGTTGTATGGTGGTGGAAGGTACGGTTTACCGCTCCAAGCCCATTCGCGTATTGCGCGATAATGTGGTGATTTACGAGGGCGAACTGGAGTCATTACGCCGCTTTAAAGACGAAGCCAACGAAGTACGCAATGGTGTTGAGTGTGGCATTGGTGTGAAAAACTACAATGATGTACAGGCCGGTGATTCCATCGAAGTGTACGAAGTTCGGGAGATTGCCCGCACCCTGTAGGGGGATTGCGGGCCAGGGTATAGACGCTTATGGCCAGGGAATTTACACGAAGCCAGAGGGTGGCTGATTATTTACAGCGCGAGCTGTCCACCTTGATTCAGCGTGAAGTGCGTGACCCCAGGGTGGGTATGGTTAGCGTAACCGGTGTTGATGTCAGCCGTGACATCGGCTACGCCAAAATTCACTACACCGTGTTGGGCGCAGACAGTGGCGATGACGCCAAAGAGTCCACGGACGTGCTGAACAAGGCCGCCGGTTTTTTGCGCAGCCAATTATCGCGGGACAGCAATATGCGCAGTGTGCCGCAATTGCGCTTTTACTTTGACAACAGTGTCGGTCGGGGACGTTATATGGAAGACCTGATTGACCGGGCTGCCCAGGCTGATATAAATCTGACTGGGGGTGATGAGAGCGACACGGGCCCTGAGAACACTGGCGAAGGCGAATAAGCGCAGTGGCAAGACGTAGGCGTGGTCGCCCCATAAACGGGATATTACTGTTGGATAAACCCCTTGGGGTCAGTTCCAATCATGCATTACAGCGGGCAAAGCGCCTGTTTGATGCTGCCAAGGCGGGTCATACGGGCAGCCTTGATCCACTGGCAAGTGGCGTGTTACCCCTGTGTTTTGGTGAGGCCACCAAATTTTCCCAGTATTTGCTGGATGCGGACAAGGCCTACACCAGTACCTTTGTACTGGGCGTGGCTACCGAAACCGGTGATGTCGAAGGGGCAGTGATAGAAACCTGCGATGCCAGCCATCTCAGCGAGAGCGATGTAGAACAGGCTCTTGAGAATTTCAGGGGAGAGATCGACCAGGTGCCCTCTATGTACTCGGCGATCAAGCATCAGGGCCAGCCGCTGTACAAATTGGCGCGAAAAGGCCTGGAAGTGGAACGAAAATCCCGCCAGGTGGTCATAAAACGGCTGGATTTATTGGCTTTCAGGCCGGGAAACAAGGTCGAAGTGGACGTGGATATAGAGTGTACTAAAGGCACGTATGTCCGCTCCCTGGCGGAGGATATAGGTGCTGCACTGGGTTGTGGTGGCCATGTCAGCGCCTTGCGGCGCACGCAGGCGGGGCCCTTTGGCATCGAGCGCTGTGTGACCATGGCAGACTTGGAAGTGCTGCAGGAAAAGGGAGATTTGGCGGCAATGGACGCACTGTTGCTGCCTAGTGACGCGGCTATAAAGACCATGCCGTTGGTCGAACTGACTGAATCGGCCGGGTTTTATCTGCGCCAGGGGCAGCCGGTATTAGTGTCAAATGCGCCCCGTAGTGGTATGGTGCGCGTCGCGCTGGAAGACGGTGAGTTTTTGGGCGTGGGAGAAGTATTGGATGACGGGCGTATTTCGCCCCGTCGCCTGATTGTCACCAACTGATTGCCCCAGAGGTAATTCGGCAAAGAGTGGCTTGAACCTGTCTGTAAATCTGCATGGACAGGCTCTTTCTATTAACGAAGGGCATATTGCCCGGGGCAGATTTAAGCAAAGGAAATTATCATGGCGTTGAACGCAGAAAAGAAAGCTGAAATTGTAAAAGATTATCAAACAAGTGAAGGCGACACGGGTTCCCCGGAAGTACAAGTTGCATTGCTGACTGCAAATATTAACGAATTGCAGGGGCACTTCAAGGAGCACAAACACGACCACCACTCCCGCCGCGGTTTAATCCGCATGGTTAACCAGCGTCGCAAGTTGCTGGACTATCTGAAACGCAAAAATGCTGAGCGTTACACAGGTCTGATCAAGCGCTTGGGTCTGCGTCGATAAGCACCACAAATGAATTCGAGGTTCGGTCTGAAGTAGTGATCGGGCCTCGTTGTATCTCAAAAGAATTGGAGAATAAATGTGAACCCAGTAACTAAAACATTCCAGTACGGTGGACAAACCGTAACCCTGGAGACCGGACGTATCGCCAGACAGGCGAGCGGTTCGGTTTTCATCACTGTCGAAAACACCTCAGTACTGTGTACTGTCGTTGCAGAGAAATCTCAACGCCCAGGCCGGGATTTTTTCCCATTGGCAGTACATTACATCGAGAAGACCTATTCTGTGGGTAAGATTCCCGGTGGCTTCTTTAAACGTGAAGCGCGCCCCAGCGAGAAAGAGACACTCACTTCCCGCCTGATCGACCGCCCCATCCGCCCGCTGTTCCCCAATGGCTTTATGAACGAAGTTCAGGTCATCTGTACTGTGATGTCGGCTGACAAGCACATTGACCCCGATATCGTTGCCATGATTGGTACCTCAGCGGCACTGGCCATCTCCGGTGCACCGTTCAACGGTCCTATCGCTGGCGCCCGTGTTGCTTATAACGACAAAGAAGGTTATATCCTGAACCCCACATACGCCCAGTTGGAAGACAGCAAGCTGAACATGGTTGTGGCGGGTACTGAAGCTGCCGTATTGATGGTTGAATCTGAAGCGCAAGAGCTCAGCGAAGACCAGATGCTGGGTGCCGTATTGTTCGGTCACCAGGAAATGCAGGTTGCTATCCAGGCCATTAACGAATTGGTTAAAGAAGCTGGCAAGCCCCGTTGGGACTGGCAGGCACCGACTGTTGACGAAGAGCTGTTGGCCGCTGTTGAAGATCAGGCTAAGGCAGATCTGGGCGAAGCCTACCGCATCACCGAAAAAGCCGATCGCTACGAGCGTGTCGGCGAGATTCGCAATGCCTGTGTAGAAGCACTGGTTGTAGAAAATGGCCCGTCAAAAGACGAAGTCAAAGATGTGTTCAAAAGCATTGAGAAAAACCTGGTGCGTAAACGCATCCTGGCGGGTGAGCCACGTATTGACGGCCGCGATGGCCAGACTGTGCGCGCTATTGCCTGTGAAGTTGACGTACTGGCGAAAGCCCACGGTTCTGCCTTGTTTACCCGTGGTGAGACACAGGCAATCGGCGCAATAACACTGGGTAGCTCACGCGATTCCCAGATTATCGATGCATTGGAAGGCGAGCGTCGCGACCCCTTTATGCTGCACTACAACTTCCCTCCCTACTCAGTGGGCGAGGCGGGTCGTGTCGGCTTTACCAGCCGTCGTGAAATCGGCCACGGCCGTTTGGCCAAACGCGCCCTGTTGGCAGTAATGCCCTCGCTTGAGGACTTCCCTTACACCATTCGAATTGTATCTGAAATCACTGAGTCTAACGGTTCCAGCTCCATGGCGTCGGTTTGTGCCGGCTCTCTGGGCATGATGGCTGCGGGCGTACCGCTGAAGGCACCAGTTGCCGGTATCGCCATGGGCCTGGTAAAAGATGGCAATCAGTTTGCCATCCTCACCGATATCCTGGGTGACGAAGATCACCTGGGCGACATGGACTTTAAAGTAGCCGGTACTGCCGAAGGTATTACCGCTCTGCAAATGGATATCAAGATCGAAGGTATCAACGAGCAGATCATGGAGACCGCTCTGGGCCAGGCACTGACCGCCCGCTTGCATATCCTGGGTCAAATGAATGAAGTACTGTCCGAAGGCCGTACGGTTACTTCAGACACTGCCCCCAGCATGCTTATCCTGAAAGTCGACTCTGACAAGATCCGCGACATCATCGGCAAGGGCGGCGCTATGATCCGTTCTATCACCGAAGAGTCCGGCGCCACTGTCGACATCGACGACGACGGCACTGTACGTGTCTTCGGTCAGGACAAGGCATCTCGCGATAAAGCCGTGAATATGATCGAAACCATTACTGCCGATGCAGAAATTGGTGCGATTTACACCGGTACGGTTGCCCGTATCGTCGACTTTGGTGCCTTTGTTAACATCCTGCCCGGCAAAGACGGTCTGGTTCATATCTCTCAAATCGCCAATGAGCGTGTTGAGAAAGTGACCGACCACTTAAGCGAAGGTCAGGAAATCCGGGTAAAAGTACTGGACGTTGACCAGCGTGGCCGTATCAAGCTCTCCATTAAGGAGTTGCTGGAAGACGAAGCGCCTGCTGCGGAAGCATCGGATGAAGACGCTGCTGCTGAGTAAGCTTTAGTGTAGATGGGCTGCAAGGCTCAATCGAGAGGGATGCACCGAGAGGTGTGTCCCTTTTTTATGCCCGCTTCAATAAAGGTCGTATGCCTCATATTCTAGCTGCCGTAAGTCCTGTGGAAGCGGTGTGAGAATTGGCGGTGCTGTATTTTGAGCCATGGCCTTGCGGATATGCTCTAATCGCCGCTCGGTGTTAGGGTGCGTATGGGTGAATTCCAGCCATTTTTCCAGAGCAGTGTCTTTTTCCATCGCGGCAAAGAATTCATCGGCCCCACCCATATGCCCGTAGTGTTGGCGTAAAATTAGCAGTGCTCTTTCGTCGGCAGTTGTCTCCATTTCCCGATTAAATCCGAGTAGCGTGAACGTACTCGTACTGTACAGAAAACCCGTCCCGGATGACCCCAGAACAGCGCTGAGTAGTAATTGAATGACAATGCCTCTACCCGCTGCTTCGATAGGGTGGCGCAATTGGATGTGGGCTATTTCATGGGCTATAACCATGGCCAGGCCATTCTCGCTGATAATTTCTTCCAGTAATGCATCGGTAATAACAATGTGCCCACCCAATGTGGCAAAGGCGTTGGGGCCGCCTGCCTCCATCAGGTGAAATTGGAATGCCTCTGGTGGCACCGTCGATTCTTCGCTGCCATCTTCCAGAGTAATTTCCATGCTGCTATTTAGTAGACTCTGGCTGAGTTTCTGCAGTGCGAGTTCGCGTTCAGGGGAGCCTGATTCAACAGTCGATTGCCCCACATATTCCATCACAGCCGGGGTTAGTGTCGTTTCCCATTCAAAGGGAATATGGGGTGCCAGAACTCGCGCAAAGACACTTAGCACAACGACTACAAAAACGATGGAAGAGGTAACGCCTACCAGTAAAAGGAAAAACTCTTTGAGAGGGTGCTCCTCGCTGGTATTGATGCCCTCCGGGATGCGAGGGTTGCCCTCAGGTGGCAAACGCATTGATTTATTGCTTGCCTGGGCTAATCAAGGCTGTTCCGTAGGCCAGTACTTCGACAGAACCAATGCCTTTCCCGGCGCTTCCGGATACGCGACTTGTCTCGAACTTCATATTGATGACTGCTCTGGCACCCAGCGTTGCAGCCTGTTCCTGCATCCGCAAAATGGCCTCACGTCTGGCCCTGTCCAATAGTGATTCGTAGGCTGTCAGATGGCCTCCCACAAGGTTGCGAAGGCCGGATACAATAGTTTTAAAATAATCTACCGAGATAACCACGCTGCCGCAGACCATGTCGGTGTCTACGTTTAACATGCCGGGGGGCGGAAAGCGCAAATTTAACACCACAATGTGCCGGAACTTATCTTCACGCTCGAAGATGCTTGCGTAGTGTTTTCTCTCTGCACTGCGCCCGAACAAATAGCCGCTTGTTAGCAGCACTATAAAAATGGCGAGTTGAATCAATGAATCCATGGCTACCCACCTCCGCTATGCGTCTTCCACGAATACGCCGGTGCCATAAGCGAGGATTTCTGATGCCCCGGCGGCGATGGCCGATGTAGAAAACCGCACATTAATTACGGCGTTGGCTCCGATGGTACTGGCCTGCTCGCACATTCGAGAAACGGCTTCCTCCCGAGACTCTTGTAGCAATTCTGTATAGGCCCTCAATTCGCCGCCGAAGAGGTTCTTGAAACTTGCCATGATATCTTTGCCTGCGTGTTTGGCTCGAACGGTGCTTCCCTGAACCAGCCCCAAGTGTTTTACGACACGTTTGTTTGGCAATATCTCGATATTACTTACTAGCATTGGTTTCTCCTTGCTGTTTAATATAGAAAATGTTGGCCTGCTTTGATCGCTGTTAACGACATTGTTATCTCTTTGAGTAAATCCACGAAGAAGCAATGCCATCAGTGTTAGAACGATTAGGGCGATAATCCACGACACAATGTCATTGAGGAATTGATAGGATTCCCGTTTTTGGGTCAACAGGGCAACCTGTTGAGTAACAGCGCTATGGCTCAGCGCGTCCAGCGCTTCTCCCTCGCCACTCACCCGATGAATAATGCCGCTGTAAGCATCCGATATTAATAGCTCGCCGTTAAAGACAAGAAGGTCTGTTGGTTCTGCGTTTTCGGGGAGGGACCATTCACCCAGGAATTTCCCACTGTCTGCGAAGTGGAATAACCGACCATAACGCATGTCGTCATCCATGTTAATGACCCACCACTGCTGGGCAAAATACTTTACTGCCAGTGGCCACGTATAATGACTATCAAGGCTTACATCCGAGTTGACGAGCAGGGGAGCAAGCGCAGTGCCGAATGTCTGGTAGCTGTCCCCGGCAAGCACTTCGGGCCTGGTGCCCATGCGCTCTATTCGATGTTTATTGGTATTGGCGAAATACAGGCTTCCATTGGGGTGTATCTCCACACGCTTGGGAAACCGCAGGTCAACGCCGTAGGCCGATATCAGTTCTCCCCCTGCGGTGTAATGGCTTACTTTATGCGCCATGCCCTCAGTGATGAACACGCTGTCATCTTTGGGGTTGATCCTGACATTATAGTTGGTGGAATAATTGTGCTCGGCAGGGTGAAAGTTGCTGCACAGCATGTCATTCATCTTACAGCGTACTATGCTGTTGCCGTGGACACTGTGCGATGCTGCTCGCTCACCAACGAATTCATCTACCTGGGTTTGTGCAGCAACATTATCATCGGGAGTTACATCTGCCATGCCCATGTAGTGAGACAAGTCAGTCTCCCAGTCACCCTGTCGAGCCAGTACATCACCGTTGTTGAAAAAAGCGAATTGACTGCGTGGGTTAAGGTCGGCCTCGTCAAGGTCTATCTCGTTTGCCGTGGGTGCAACGCGCAGGACAGCTTTGTCCAGTTGAACGTACAGCGAGCCCGCACCATCATCTGTTAGGTAATAGGTGCCCAGGACATTTTCGGATGCCTGCCCGGTAAGATGGAATTTGGCCCCGATAAGAAGCAAAAATACACCAATAACCAGAGCGGCCACACCCGGGTGGATATCCATTGATAGTTACCCTCGCTAGCTCTTCAGTTTTGCATTACAGGTGCTTACACTAACCTGTTGGCGAAGACACTTACCAGTGTTAACTGTAGTTCTTTACAATAAGTGGGTATGGGGCGGTAATCTGCCTTAAACGCTTCCGGGCTGAAGGCCATCTGCCTGTTGGCGCATTTTTTCAATGCCTTTAACAAATCGGCGTAGGGTGTTGGACAGAACCCCGCGATTGATTATTGCTTCAACTAATTGGAAGCTGTCTGTATTGTTCGCTGCAGTTGTCAGCGCATCCTTAAACTGCTCTCGGTTGTTGGCACGATATCCCTTGCCGCCCAATTCGTTGGCGATTCTTGCATAGTTCAATTCTGGCAGGTCGTTAAAACTGGATTCTGGCTGGAAGGTGCGCAGCATTTCCCAGCTACTGTTGTTGAATACAATTACCAGTGGGTTCCATCCGTAACGACCGGCATTGAGCAATTCCCAACCGGTCATCTGAAAAGCACCGTCACCCAGCAGAACAATCGGCCTCTTGCCACTCGCTACCTGCATGCCAAATGCTGCGGGAACGCCAAAGCCCATGGTAGCGTAGAAGCCAGGCGCTACCAGATCGGTGTATTCGATATCCAGAGTGGTAAAAAAGCAGTCACCCATATCCGAGGCAATTGGCATCGGGCCTGAACTATGGAACAAATCATTTATGGCCATGGCAATATCGGTAGGTGTAATCGCCTGCTTATCTGCGATCATGTTCCTTGGATAGGTCAGGGCTGCCGGGGTATT
>JAUVBI010000070.1 GCA_030591305.1 Pseudomonadota bacterium | reverse complement strand
GAACGGCTGGAAAAAGCAGGTGTGGAGACACCCAAGTTATTTCGCGACCTGGTAAAAGTGGGTGCGGCGCTGGAGGAAGGTGCCCGTGAGAGCATTAAATCCACCAGACTGGCCGGAAAAAGCTCAGTCGAAGACCGTATCAACAAGGTACGCGAAAACTTCAACCTACAGCGCTTTGGGCGCAGTGACGAATTGGATGAATTGCAAGCCAAGGTAGACCTAATCTCCAAAAAACTCGACCTTCTCACTACAGCGCTTACCGAATCCGGGGCAATAACCGTACCTAAAAAAAGCCGTAAGCCCGCTGCGAAGAAAACCGCCGTGAAAAAAGCCACCCCCAGGAAAAAAGCGCCCGTCAAGCGAAAGCCTGCAACGCGTAAAAACAAGTCCTGATTCCAACGCGCAATGAAAACGAAGGACCGTATTCTTGTCACCAGCCTGACTTTGTTCAACGAAGAGGGAGAGGCCAATACCACGACCATTGATATTGCCAATGAGATGGATATCAGCCCCGGAAACCTCTATTACCACTTCAAGGGTAAAGACGAGATTATCGGCGAACTGTTCCAGCAGTATGAGGTGGCCCTGAGCGAGACACTGACCGCCCCCATAGAGAGGCCCCTCAGTGACAAAGAGAGCAACGTGGAGGACAACTGGTACTTCCTCTATGTGGTTATGGAGGAGATGTTCCAGTACCGCTTTCTCTATCACAACCTCGAAGATATCCTGTACCGCTACCCCCGTATCCGAAAACGCTTTCGGCGACTCATACAGTTAAAGCGAGCCGCCCTGTACGCTATCTGCCAAACCTTATTGAAACAGGCGGTTATCGACACGCAGGATCAGCAATTATTGGGACTGGTTGACAATATGACCCTCACCCTCACCTTCTGGTTTAGTTATGACCAGCTACTCAATGACAACCGCCCCGCCCAGGTGACAATACACCAGGGCGTGCTTCAGTTACTGACCATGGTGGCACCCTACCTGGGTGATGATCAGCTGAGTTTCTACCGCGACTGTGAGGCGATCTATGCCAGCATGCTGGAACAAACCGACTGACGGCTGTTATCTGCCCTGCTGAATGAGGTCAGCTCCTTACAGGCTCGCTTTTCAACATGCCCGAAGCGGCAATAGAGAACAGGCAATAGGCCAGGAAGTAATAAAATCCTGGCTCCAGGGCGGCACTCATAGTCAGTAAATCGCCCACCTGATTGGAGGCACGACCCGCCATAAACGCAACGAGCAGGCCCATAACGAAAACATCTGACATAGACCACTTACTCAAAATGCCATTCAGCCACAACAATTGCCCGCGAAAGTCAGCCCTGGAAACAAACAGGGTCAATGCCTGCAGCAGGAGTTTAAAGACCGGTATCACCAGGCTGAAAAACACAATCAGGAAGGCCACCGCCACATTGCCCGTGTTGGCCAATTCCTCCACGGTTCCCCACATGGAGCGGGTACTGCTGTAGGCCTGAAGCTGGCCCTCAATTTGGTCGAAACCCAGGAAGGCAGAGACCATGGTAAGCATCTGCCGCGTCTGGGCATCGGCCCCCTCCCCGGCAATCATTTCAATGCCCAACTCAGCGAGTTCAGACTTCTCTATGGTACCGGAGAGGGTCAACACGGGCTGCGTCACTCCCGGGTACAGCAACCCCAGTGCGATACAAATAAATAACAATGTGAGGATTTTCTGTGTGCTGCTCATCAACTGGCTCCCTGAAGCGAGGCCGCATCATACCGCATACCCGATCACTTGAAGAACAGGTAACACACCGAACTGATAACCAGCACACCCGCCAGGTTCAACACCACACCCTCTCGCGCCATACGCTGAACGGTAATCATGCCCGTGCCGAACACCACAGAATTAGGCGCAGTTGCCACGGGTAACATAAAGGCACAGCTGGCGCTCATGGCGGCGGGCACCATCATTACTTCAGGCGCTATGCCCGATGCCAGCGCAGCGGCGGCCAGCACCGGCATAAGCAGCGTGGTGCTTGCGGTATTCGATGTGGCCTCGGTCATAAACGTCACCGTGGCACAGATCACCACAATCAGGGTCAGCAGGTGCATTTGTGTCATCGACGCCAGCCACTGTCCCATCAGGTCACTCAGGCCGGAGTTAACAAAACCCTTGGCCAGGCAAATTCCACCGGAGAATAACAACAACACCCCCCAGGGAATGGTGCTGGCGTGCTTCCAGTCAAGCAATCTGCCCCCCTTGCCGTTGGGGGTGAGAAAAATCACCACCACCGCCAGCAGAGCGACCGAGGCGTCATTGGCCTGGGGAATGTCCAACCAGGTTTTCCAGCCGCCAAAGGGCTCACTGCGGGTAATCCAGGCCAGAGCCGTCAGGCCAAACACCAGCATGACGCGTTTTTCCTCGGTTCTCCAGCGACCAATTTTGGGCAGCTCTACTGACAGCACCCCGCCCAGATTGCGTGTCAAAACCATGGCCATGATGGGAACCAGCACAATCACCACCGGGATGGCCCAGGTCATCCACTGGGTAAAACTGATGCTGACACCGGTAGTCTGCTCATAAATCTGCATAAAAATAAGATTGGGCGGTGTACCGATGGGCGTGCCTATTCCCCCTACACTGGCCGCGTAGGCAATGCCCAGGAGCAGCGGTACGCAGAGGGCCTCTTTCTGGTCGGTGGCATCGAGTACCGCCAGGGCAACCGGCAATAACATCAGCGTGGTCGCCGTATTGGATATCCACATACTTAAAACAGCGGAGGCCGCCATAAAACCCATGACCAGGTGGCGACCGCTGCTGGCGCCAAACAGGTTCACCATTCCCAGGGCAATACGCCTATGGGCGCCGGAATGCTCCATGGCCTTGGACAACAGAAACCCACCCAACAACAGCAGAATTAAAGGGGAGCCATAGGCCTGACCAACTTCTGCCGGGGTCAGCACACCAAGCAGGGGCAAAATGGCCAGGGGCAACAGCGAGGTGACCGGAATAGGTATGGGCTCGAATATCCACCAGACAATACACAACACCGCCACAAAAGCCACCACAGCCATATCGGAATCATAGCCTGCGCTGCGGATAAGAGCGGCAACCAGCAGTGCGGCTACCGGCCCCAGCCACCTCGCCCAGAAACGTATATCGCGCATAGTTATTCGCCTGTGGGCAGTGCCAGCTTAATCATTCTATCGCCGACATAAGAGCCAATGTAAAGATAGCCATTGAGCTCCACTGCTACAGTACCGGCGCCCATGGGCGGACCTTCACGTCTCAGCAACAGCCGTTTCTCCAGTGTTTCAGGGTCGATTTCAAAAATTGAAAAGGGCAGCATACTTGGCTCAGGGCCCTTTTGGTCAAGGCTTTTAAACAATTCGAACAATGAGGCATGTTGCGAAGCAAGCAATAATTTACCCCGGGGACTCCAACTGAGATTATCGGGTTTTTCCACCTCTACCCGTGCCAGTAATTCACCGGATGCTAAATCGTATTTACGCAGTTCGTTGCCAAAATACATATTCAGGTAAAAACTTTCACCGTCCGGGCTGAGAAGAATACCATTTGGCATCTTGCCCTCGGTACCGGCAACGATGGAGAACCCTGAACGCCTGTCCCAGCGGTAGACAAAGCCACTGTCCACGCCAAAAAACGACAGGAATAACTGCCACATCTGGCTATCCTTATCGGCCATATGGGTCACCAGAAAGCCCCCCTCAGGCAGGGCGGCAACATCATTGATATTGCCCTGGTCGGGCATGACGACACAACCCCGCCAGGTGAGCTGCGGCCTGTCCTGCTCACCCGCCTTCAGTTCAAAAAACTCCACCGACTCCCTGCCCCCGTGGTTAACAGCCAGTAGCTGCCAGCTGCCATCGCCGCGTTTTCCCAGGTCAATACCATGGGCCTGCATAGGATCACTGGGAGTTGTACAGCCGGGGTCACCCCATAGCTCATCGCTGGCAACCATGGAATCCGACCCAGGATAGAGTTTATGTACACTGTTATTGTAGGTATCGAGTACCGCCAGACCACCGTTTGTACCAAACTGGCTAAAAATAAGATCCCGGCCATTGGGTGCGGCGACTATATCTTCCGGCCTATCGAGGCCACATATCGACTCAATACCCTCATACGGCTGGCAGTTCCCTGTGGTATCTGCAGTGGCCGCTGCGGCGCCACAGGCCAATACCAGACACACGCCCAGCCTCTTTACAGTAAGCATTATCAGTTTTCCCCAATGGCTACTTGTTTATAGCATCCCGTATCCTGTCGCACCCCGCCCCCACTGTAAAGCCCGCCTGCCTGTTTTGGGGATAGAGTATCCGGCGCAGAAGCATTATAATTCACCCTATGATGAATGATCTCCCCACTACCCTTATTGATAAATTTCAACGCCGCGTAGACTATGTCCGATTATCGGTCACAGACCGCTGCGACTTCCGCTGCGTGTACTGCATGGCGGAGGAAATGACCTTTATTCCCAAACCTCAGGTACTCACGCTGGAGGAGCTCTACCAGGTGGGCAGGGCATTTACCGAATTAGGTGTAAGCAAAATACGCCTGACCGGTGGCGAGCCACTGATCCGCAACAATGTCATCTCCCTGATCGAACAGCTTAGCGAATTGCACGGCCTGGACGAATTGGTTATTACCACCAACGGCTCACAATTGCAGCGAGTGGCGCCACAGCTGCGTGAGGCCGGTGTTAAACGCTTGAATATCAGTCTGGATACCCTGCATCCGCGCAAGTTTCGCAGCCTCACCCGCCATGGCAATCTGGATCAGGTGGTCGCCGGTATTGACGCTGCCGTCGAAGCGGGCTTTCCGGGGATTAAAATCAATGCCGTTATGCTCAAAGGTCGCAATGAGGATGAGGCGGTCGCACTGGTGGAATTCGTCAGAGACAAAAAAATTGATTTATCCTTCATCGAGGAAATGCCCCTGGGCCTGATTGACGATCACGACCGGGAGCTGAGTTTTTGCAGCAGCGCCGAGTTGCTGCGGGACATCGAGCGCATATATCCCCTGACCTCCCTGGGGGACCCCAGCGGTAATGCCGGGCCCACTCGCTACTTCAGCATGGAGGACAGCGTTTCAAAAATTGGCTTCATCTCTCCCCATAGCAATAATTTTTGCCACCTGTGCAATCGCGTACGGGTGACCGTTGAGGGCCGTTTGCTGCTGTGCCTGGGCAATGAGCATTCGGTGGATTTGCGCTGCATATTGCGAGCGGAGAACTACTCTCTGGACCTGCTTAAAAGAACCATTGTAGATGCCATGCAAATCAAACCCGAAAAGCATTATTTCGATAATCGGGGTAAACCTGAGATTCTGCGCTTTATGAACATGACAGGCGGTTAATGCAGCTCGGTCGGAGCACATCAGGAGCAAGCACCACGTGAAGTTAAAAGATTTCCCACAGCTGGATTCAATTGAGAAAATTGAACGGGGCTTCGAATCCTTCGGCTATATTTGCAGCACCCAGATTGCCACGGCAGTGTTTCTCGCATTCCAGTTGCGCAAACCCATTCTGGTAGAGGGACCTCCGGGTGTGGGCAAAACCGAGCTGGCCAAGACCACCTCCCAGTTACTGGACTTACCCCTGATACGCCTGCAGTGCTACGAGGGACTGGATGAGGCCAAAGCACTGTACGAATGGAAGTACGGCAAGCAACTGCTCTACACCCAGGTGCTGAAGGAAAAACTCGGCGATTTACTACAGGGTGCCCAGGGCCTGGCCGAATCCGTAGAGCGGCTGCACCAGTTTGGCGACATATTTTATTCACCGGATTTTCTCGAACCCAGACCGCTGTTAAAAGCCATGCAACAGGACAGGGGGGCTGTATTACTCATTGATGAAGTAGACAAGTCGGACTATGAGTTTGAATCACTGCTGCTGGAGCTATTATCCGACTATCAGATTTCCATTCCAGAAATCGGTACGGTTAAAGCCAAAACAGCCCCCATGGTGTTTCTCACCAGTAACAATACCCGGGATTTGAGCGACGCCTTGAAACGTCGCTGTCTGCATTTGTATATCCCCTTCCCCACCATCGACCTGGAGGAGCGGATTATTCGCAGCCGCGTTCCCGACATTGACGATGTGCTGCGCCATCAACTGGTTCAGTTCGTCCATTCGTTGCGCCAACTGGACCTGAAGAAAAATCCGGCAATCTCCGAGACCATCGACTGGGCCAGGAGCCTGCTGCTGTTACACGCCGACCAGCTCGATGAGGCGTTAATTCGCACCACATTAAACGTTCTCCTCAAGTTTGAAGACGATATCAATGCAACAGAACCAGAACTGCACAGCTTAATCCGCGAGGCGACAAACGCAGAGAGCCCGTAATCGCCCCGGAGCCCCTTACGACACCACTATGAATTCCAAACTGCTCAGCTTTATTCAGGTACTACGCAGCCGAGATATAAGAATTTCCCCCGCTGAAACCCTGGACGCGATGGATATCGCTTCGGTCCTCGGTTTTTCCAATCGTACATTCCTGCACGACGGCCTGGCCATGGCGCTGGCCAAAACGTCTGAGGAAAAAGCAACATTCACTCAGTGTTTCGACCAATTCTTCACCCAGAAGCTGCTCGATTTTTCCAGTGACAATAAATCATCAGACGTCGTGGAAAGGCAAGCAGCTGAGCCGCCAAATTTTTTTCCGCAAGACCTGCCCTCCCGCCCTGACAATTCGGAGACCTTGTTGCAAACAGCTGCCGGGCAAAATGCGCAGCTGCAAACACTGCTGGACAGCGCCTTAATGCAAAACTTATTGCAGAGCAATCGCAATGAGCTCAGCCTGGCCCTGAACCGGGCTGGGGAACGTGTAGGCCTGGCCCAAATTCAAATGTTTACCCAGAAGGGCCAGTACACACGCAAAATTCTCGACGAATTGGGCGAAGAGCACATTCGCCAGGCGGTAATCGAGCTGGAGAGAAGCAACAGCCCTGCCCTGTCGCAACTGCAGCGCTACCGGGATATTTTACGTGAGCAGGTTCGAGATTATGTGGAACGGGAGTATCTGCTGCATGCCGAGGGCAAAAACAAGCAATTTATGGACGAGATACTCAGCAAAACACGGCTCAACAATCTTGAGCATCACTACCTGCACAAGGTTCACGACCTGGTTCGCAAGATGGCCAAAAAACTGGCCGCCAGACACTCGCGTAAAAGGCGAGTAAGCAAACGCGGCCAGCTGAATATGTCAAAAACCATCCGTGCAGGCATCGCCAACGACGGCATCATGTTCAAAACGTACTGGAAGCAGGTACGCAAGAACAAACCTCAAATTCTGGCCATTTGTGATGTCAGCGGCTCGGTAGCGGCCTATGCAAAATTCCTGCTGCTGTTTCTCTACAGCCTGCAAGATGTGCTGCCCAAGGTACGCAGTTTTGCTTTCTCCAGTCACCTGGGGGAAGTGAGTGACTATTTTGTCGATTACCCGGTAGAAGAAGCCATCGAGCTTATCAACTGGAAATACGGCGGTGCCACAGATTATGGCAACTCTCTCCTGGATTTCGCCAAGCTGGCACTGGATGATATCAACAGCAATACAACGGTCATCATTCTGGGAGACGCCAGGAATAATAACGGTGACCCCAAACTGGAAATCATGCAGAGCATCTATCAGCGTGCTCGCCAGGTGATCTGGCTTAACCCCGAGTCTCGCAGGGCCTGGGGCACCGGTGACTCAGACATGCTGCGCTACCAAAGCGCCTGTCATTTTACCGCTGAATGCAATAACCTTACCCAGTTGGAGCGTATTGTTGATCAGCTCTTGAAAAGCACCAGTACAGCATAAGGCACCCATGGCTTATTACTGCACAGACTGTAGCTACCGCGGAACTACCAGTGGTCAGGTGGGTGAATGTCCCGCCTGTGGCTCCTTCAAAATAGGCAAAGTGGGCGGTAAAGAAAAGAGCAGCGAACACAGTAAAATCCGGCTGATTATCCTGATAGCCCTCTGGACATATTTAGCGGGCCTCATAACTTGGAAAGTATACTTCTGAAACTCGCAGCAGAACATTTCCCCCTTCCCCATCCACTGCATAGCCTGGTGCTGGATCTGTACACGCCGGAGACAGAAGCCAGCGCCGGACAGGTCATGGAACTAGCGGATGTTCTGGCCTATCTCAAAAAAATCGACAAATATGAGTTGTCACCGCTGCAGGGCATCCTCGTCCAGACCGAGGCAATGGGCGACCCGGCGCTGCCCAGCAGTGAACAAACAGCCATTATGGAGTGGCTGAACTCGGCCTATACCCAATGGGCGAAACACTACCTGGTGGAAGAACCACTGGCCTCGGAGTTTCGAAAGCTTCTCCCCCTGGGGGCAGCCCTGGCGATTACCGACCCCGATTTCCTGACGCCGGGCAAACACAGTTTTCACCTGTTACTGGACACCATGCAGGCCAGTGTTATCGGCTGGCAGTCGCGCCTGGGACGAGCCGGACAAAGTCTGGAGCGCGAATTGGTCAATACCGTCGCCAAAGCCCGACAGTGGTTTGAATCGGGCTCCGTGGATATCTCTATCGTTTACCAGGACGTTGTCACCGCTACAAAAAAAGACCGGGGCAGAGCACAGCGTATGACGCTACGGACAATTGAAGCAGAACAGGGTCGTGTCAAAAAAGAACTGGCCAGGACCCAATGCGCGCAAATGATCAATTCACTGCTGGAAAAATATGTAGCGCCGCCCACTATTGGAGAGTTTATTAAAGGCCCCTGGAACGACAGTGGCCAGCTGGTCTTACTGAGGTTCGGTATAGAGTCAAAGCAGTGGGCCAGCATGTCAGCCACCACCAAGGCCCTGCTGGATTCGGTGCAAGCTGGCGATGGTGCAGTCGACAAGGAGGGAAAGCCAGACGGCTCACGGCGACAGCAAGTGTTCGAAGCTATTACCAGATTGCCACGGGAGCTACGGCGTTGGCTACTCAGCCTGGCGCACGATGATCTCGCCCTGGACGAGGCCATAGGTGTGATTGAAAGCGCCCATATGTCTGTTCTTCGACGCCAGGATATAAACCTTCAAACTATCGAGCCCATTGCACTGGAAAGTGCCACAGCTGCAGGTAACGACCGGGAAGTGCAGGAAGACATACGTCAACTGAAGTTGGGACAGTGGTTTTTATTCTCCGGGGAAAAGCTCGATCCGCTGCGCATGCAGCTGGCACTGAAAACCGAGGCGGGACAACAACTTCTCTTTACCAACCATGCTGGCCTCAAGGCGATGCAACAAGGCTATGCAGAATTTTCCAAGGCGCTAAAAGAGGGTGTAGCTATACCCCTGCACAGCGATGTCAGTTTTAGCTGCTCACTGGCCCATGCGGTAAAAATTTCAAATCGAGATGACCTTGAGTCTCTCAGCAACAGTACGGCTCCACCCCGGGAAAAGCAGGAACACAAAACAGCTATTAGAGAGCAGCGTACACAAGAACAGGCTGCGCATTCACAGGCACAACGCAAACGTGTGGAGCAGGAGCAACTGCAGAAAGAATTCGACAAGGCCGTACCGGCAAAACGGCAGTACTCAGAGAGCAATCGACCTCAGGCCGCCAATGAGAGCTTCCGTTCCGGCCACGGCCAAAACAAACTGACCATGGGTACCTGGCTGGGCTTCCACGACGGCGACACACCCCTATTGGCCAAACTCGCCGCCCACGACAGAAAGGAGGACAAGTATATTTTTGTCAACCGCAAGGGCATAAAAATGCGAGATCTGAGCAAGCAGGAGCTGCTCTCCCTGATAGACAAAGGCCTTGTAGAGATTCTTGAGTCAAGATCAAACTTCAAAGATGAAGACACCCGCGCACGCAATAAACACATAAGCTGAGCAGAGAACGTTTGCATGTCGAATAAGAACAGGAGACACCAGCGCTTACCCTTCGAGGGTACGATCTTCATTGAGCTCATATCCTCTGGCATGGAAAAGGACCAGCCCAGCGAGGTGGCACTGTGTAAGACCATCGATATATCGGACAGTGGATTGCTGGTGTGGGTAAATCGGGAACTGACTGTAGGTGCCATCCTGCAAATCGGCGTGGAACTATCGGAACAGGAGAATACACTCTACCTGACGGGGGAAGTCATGCGCTGCAAGCGTGACAACTACAGTCAGGGCCGGTGGCAGGTTGGCTTTGAACTTATGAATGCCACCGACTCCGACATCGATGCATGGCGGGCTCTGCTTAAACGTATGGGTGAGCAAGAAGCTCCCTAGAAAAACTTATTGTCCTCCTCTTCATCCTCCTGCAGGCTCTCCAAACTAAGCCCCATAGAGCCATCGTCCTGCATGCCGCCCTCCCCGGCAAACTTGATTTTAAGCCTGACGTTATTGGGGGAATCTGCATTTTTCAGAGCTTCTTCCTCCGTAATCAAGCCCTCCTGATACAAGTCAAACAAAGCGCTGTCGAAGGTTTTCATCCCTATATTCTGGGATTTCTCCATAATCGGCTTGATGCCCTCAAATTCACCTTTGAGAATCAGTTCTGCAATCATCGGCGTACCCAGCATTATTTCAATCGCCGCACAGCGTTTACCGTCGGTGGTTGGAATAAGACGCTGGGAAACGAAGGCCTGGATGTTGGTCGACAGGTCCATGAGCAGCTGTGCACGGCGGTCATCGGGGAAGAAGTTAATAATTCTGTCCAGGGCCTGGTTTGCGTTATTGGCATGTAGTGTGGAAATGCACAGGTGCCCGGTTTCGGCGAAGGCCAGCGCATGCTCCATGGTTTCACGGTCGCGAATCTCGCCCACCAGAATGACATCCGGTGCCTGGCGCAGGGCATTTTTCAAGGCGTTGTGCCAACTGCGGGTATCAACACCCACTTCCCGCTGATTTACCAGGCTCTTCTTGTGTTTGTGCACGTACTCAACCGGGTCTTCAATAGTAATAATATGACCGCTGCTATAGGTATTTCTGTAGTCGATTAACGCCGCCAGCGACGTCGACTTGCCCGAACCTGTGGCGCCAACAAACAGCATAAGTCCACGCTTTTTCATCACAATTTCGGTGAGAATAGGCGGCAGCCGCAAGTCTTCCCAATGGGGAATCTCCGCGACAATATTACGAGCAACCAGACTCACTTCATTGCGCTGCATGAAAATATTGACCCGGAAGCGGCCATAGCCCGAAATAGAGGTCGCCAGGTTCATTTCCAGCTCCTGCTCGAAGTCACCCTGCTGGGTGCTGTCCATCACCTCGTAGGCGATCTCCTTTACCTCCCCTGGCTTCAGGATATCACTGCCTATGGGCTTGAGCTGTCCTTCAAACTTGGCACACGGTGGAGCCCCGGTGGTCAAATATAAGTCGGAGCCACCTTTGGTCGCCAGCGTCTTAAGCCATTCGGTAATTCGCACGATGGGTTACTCTTGTTGTATAAAAGAATAAACATATTCTGCCCCAGAATATCTCACAGATCGAACTTTTTCGACCGGAATCTTCAGTTATGGCAAACTCGCCTGCAATAGACTAGGCTATACGACTGTATAGTCACTTATTGCATGCACTGCTGAGGACTCGTAATGGAGAATGAACGCCCCACACCCCTGCTAGAAGACAGCGAAGCCACACGTAAAAAGCTCGAGTCCTGGTTTTCGGCCCGCCGCGGCATAGCTACTCGTATTCCCAAGCTGACCATCCCCGAGGCTTCAGGCATGTCTAATGTAACGCTGTTATTCGACATAGAGTGGCAAGAGGGTGGCACCGTCCACCGCGAACCCTGTGTCGGACGCCTGCAACCGGAAATCTCCCGGCCCGTTTTCCCCAGCTATGACCTGACACTGCAATACGAGGTGATGGACAGCATCGGTCACAATAGTGACATTCCGGTGCCTGAGTTACACGGCCTGGAGACAGACACCTCGGTATTGGGCGTGCAGTTTTATATTATGAAGCGAGTCGATGGACGTATTCCAACCGACATGCCCCCCTACAATATGGATGGCTGGATGGTGCACGAGACCACCGATGAGCAGCGGGCGTCCCTGTGGAAATCTGCCGTAGACACCCTGGGGCGCTATCATAGACTGGATTACAAAGAGCTGGGGTTCCAGGGACTGGAGCAGCCTGAAAAAACACCTCTGCAACAGCAGCTGGATTACTGGCAGGACTACCTGGACTGGGCAATGGAAGGTGAGGGGCACGTAATTGGCCAACGTGCACTGGATTGGCTACAGGCCAATCAGCCCAGCGACGAACCTACCGCGCTCTGTTGGGGCGACTCGCGACTGGGCAATATTATTTTCGATAGCAGTGAAGATAAGGTGGCCGCGATTCTCGATTGGGAAATGGCAGTACTGGGCAACCCTGTACAGGATATCGCCTGGTTCAACTACATGGACGCAACCTTTGCCGAAGGCCTGGGCATGCCGCGCTTGACTGGACTGCCCAGCTACCCGGATACCGTTGAACAGTGGCGGGCGGTATCGGGCCACTCGGCACGGGATTATGATTATTACCTGATCTTTGCCGGCATGCGCTACGGACTAATCCTCTCGCGCATCATGCTGGCGACGGGGCAGGATGGCCAGGTGCAGGAGAATTTCGCCTGTGCACTGCTGAAAAAATATCTGGATGAAATACCCTTGAAGGAAAATGCCGACTAATAGATTT
>JAUVBI010000241.1 GCA_030591305.1 Pseudomonadota bacterium | reverse complement strand
GCTGACTACGATGCGCTGTGGGAGTGGTCGGTCGCTGATATTGAGTTTTTCTGGCAGTGTATCTGGGACTATTTCAAGATAGAGTCATCAGCACCCTATGAATGCGTGCTTAAAACGCGTGATATGCCGGGCGCCGAGTGGTTTCCGGGTGCACGGGTAAATTTTGGCAAGCACTTGCTGAGTCAGGCGAGACCCGGAGAGGTGGCATTTCACACCCTGTCAGAAATTCGTCCTTTTGCCCAGAACACCTGGGATGATGTGGTTGAGCAAACTCAAAAGCTGGCAACCAGAATGCGCGCACTGGGAGTAAAGCCCGGGGACCGTATCGTGTCATTCATGCCGGCTATTCCGGAGACCGCAATTGCGTTTCTCGCGACGGTCAGCATAGGGGCGGTGTGGTCTAACTGTTCGCCAGATTTTGGTATGAACAGCGTGTACGACAGGTTCTCACAAATAGACCCGGTACTGATTTTTGCGGCCGATGGGTATCGCTACGGCGATAAGGATTTTGATATTCGGGACAAGGTCGGTAAATTGATTGGCGACCTGCCCACGATAAAGCACGCTATCACCGTTCCCTATCTGCGTGCTGATGAACTTTTTTCACCCATCGAGGCGACACAGGACTGGAATACTATCCAGGCTGAGGAGCCTGTTATTCCCGCGGGTGAGTTTGAATTCGAGGATGTCGCTTTTGATCATCCTTTGTGGATCGTCTATTCCTCCGGTACAACCGGCTTGCCCAAGCCCTTTGTACACGGACACGGTGGTGTACTGCTGGAACTGCTCAAGTTCACACACTTTCATGTTGACCTGAAACCGACATCGACAATATTTCTGTACTCCACCACCGGGTGGGCTGTGTGGAATATGCTGATGGGCTGTATGCTGACCGGCTCGGCCGTGGTGTTTTATGACGGCAACCCCACGCATCCCGATGTCGATGTTTTGTGGCGTATGTGTGAAAAAACCAAAGCCACATTTTTTGGTGCAAGTCCCGCCTATGTGTCATTGATGATGGACAACGGCATTGTGCCCAATGAGCGCTATGACTTGTCGGCTATGGAAGGCGTATTCTGTACGGGATCCCCTGCGACACCAGAACACTTTATGTGGTTTTATGACAACGTTAACCCAGACCTCTGGGTCACGTCACAGAGTGGTGGCACCGATGTAGCCTCCGGCTTCGTGGGTGGTGTGCCTATTTTGCCGGTTCACGCCGGTGCAATACAGGGCAGGGTATTGGGCGTGGACGTTCACGCCTACGACGACAATGGCAATCCTGTCATCGATGAATTGGGTGAACTTGTTATCAGGCAGCCCATGCCGTCAATGCCTTTGTACTTCTGGAACGATGAAGGCAACAAACGCTTCATAGAGTCCTATTTTGATGTCTACCCCGGTGTTTGGCGTCACGGCGACTATTTGCTGCTGACATCGGATTCTGGTTGCTATATACGAGGCCGCTCCGATTCAACACTGAACCGCCATGGTGTGCGCATGGGTACCGCCGAAATCTATCGCACGGTTGAGGCACTGGGTGATATCACAGACAGTATCATCGTTAACCTGACCCTTCCCGACGGCGTGTTCTTTATGCCGCTGTTTGTAACACTTGCTGAGGGTTGCGAGTTGACCGATGCATTGAAAAAAGAGATTTGCGATGTATTGCGCGCCTATTCTCCGCGTCATGTGCCCGACCAGATTTACCATGTTGATGCGATCCCCTATACCTTTTCCGGTAAGAAGATGGAAGTGCCTGTTCGTAAAATTCTGACGGGTGTCCCGGTTGAGAAAGCTGCGAACGTCGACACCATGGCCAATCCGGAATCCATTGACTATTTTGAACAATTTGCTAAAGCCCAGGAGGATTATTCCATTAGCTAGAGTGTTGCATCACTCCAGCTAATGGAAATCAGACATGAACGCATTTAAACTTTCAGATGATATCGAGGCTTTTCGCGATGATGTGCGCAAGCTGGCAGAAAAAGAGTTCGCGCCAAAGGCGGCGCATTGGGATGAAGAGGAAATTTTCCCGGAGGAGAACCGCCGTCAATTAGCCGATCTTGGTTATTTTGGCCTGTTGGTGCCAGAGGAGTACGGCGGTCTCGGTGCGCCCATCATCCAGAGTGTGGTGTGCTGTGAAGAGATTGCTCGGAGCTGTTTAAACACCGCAACGGTATTTCAGATCTATGTGCATGGACCATCCCGGGCCATTGCAATTCTTGGGACGGATGAGCAAAAAGAGCGCTGGCTACCCGATGTTGTCTCGGGACAGTCATTGTTTGCAATCTCCATCAGTGAGCCCCACGCGGGGTCAGCTGTTACCGACCTGCGTACACATGTTACTAAAACAGACGGCGGCTATACGCTCAATGGTGCAAAATGTTTTACAACGCTGGGTGGCTATGCAACACACTACCTTGTGCTGGCACGTTTTGGTGACGGCTCGGGTGCGCGAGGAATTGGTGCTGTAATTGTTGATCGGAAGGCTGCGGGTGTTGTGGTGGGAGAGCCGGACAAGAAAATGGGTGGGCGCGGTGCACCGGAATGTTCTATCTTCTTTGATGACTGTTTTATTCCCCAGGAAAACGTATTACTTACAGGTGACCCTGGAAGTACCAGCGGGTTCAAGACCTTGATGGATGCCTTTGGCCCCGAGCGCTGCGGCAATGCGGCAATATGTGTTGGTGTGGCCCAGGGTGCCTACGAGGCCGCGCTCAACTACGCGCAGGAACGTGAGCAGTTTGGTCGGCCCCTGATGGAATTTCAGGGAATACAGTGGAAAATAGCCGATATGGCGACACAAATTCACGCGGCGCGCATGATGACTTATAGAGCGGCGATGAATGAGCGCAATGGTTTTCCAGACCCCAAGGATGTTGCCATGGCGAAACTGTATGCGAATGAAATGGTGCAGCGCGTTACCAGTGAGGCATTGCAGATTCACGGACATTATGGCTATACCCGCAGTTATCCCCTGGAAAGAATGTATCGCGATAGCCGTGGATTTGCTGTTGGAGGTGGCACCACGGAAATATTGCGCAATACAATAGCGGCGATGGAATTTGGGCGTACTTTCAATCAGCGGCGCAGCTAGGGAGATGGCAGGCGTGTGGGTCTGGTTGGATGACGAGGGCGGGCGCGCACCCGAACTTCCGGGGCGGATGGCGGGAGAGTGCGCGCGATTGGCACAGTCTGTCGGTCTGTCGGCCTGCGGTGTGAGTCGCTCTCGCGATGCTGCCCAGCGATTGATTAGCAGTGAGGGAGCGAAAGGGCTGGAGCGCCTGTACAGCATTGAGGCCGCTGCCAGTATCTCTGCCGCTGGCATAGCCGGCGCGCTGTGTGTATCAATTGTTGAACATAAGCCGCATCTAATAATATTTCCTGCAAGCGTAACGGGGTCTGATATTGCAGGCCGCGTTGCCGCTAAACTGGGCTGCGTGTTCCTGAGTGGCTGTGTCAGTATGGAGTGGCAGAACGACTCGCTGAGTGTACGACGTGAAATATATGGTCAGCGTGCCCACCAGGTGCTGCGGCCCAGTGGGCCACCTCCCTGGGTTGTTTCATTGGATGTCTGCGTACTTCACCCTAACGATTTACCCGGTAGCCAAATGGAAATTGAAAATTTGGCGGGCAGTGTTGTGCTTGAAGATTGCGAAATCCCCCGCGAAACCTGGCGTCTGGCCGCTCGCGATCTCGATGTCAGTGAGGCAGATCTGGTGCTGTCAGTCGGCAAGGGAGTTGATGCAGAAAACGTGTTACCCCAAGTTTATAAGTTGGCGGAATTACTCGATGCCGCCGTAGGCGGGTCACGCGAGGCGGTGTTTACCCATATGCTTGATCGCGACCGACAGGTAGGGGCATCGGGTAAATGGATAGCGCCGCAGGTGTATGTTGCCCTGGGTATTTCGGGCTCGAGTTATCACCTCATGGGAATCAAGGGAGCGAAACATGTCGCGGCAATTAACATTGATCCCAACGCGCCTATGTTTGAGCGCGCGGAGTGGGTGGGTGTGGCCGATTTGGCCGGCGTTGTTTCCGCAATGATATCCGCGTGTGAAGCCGATGGTCCCGCGTCCCAGAAGAAACGCCTGTGAATATAGTTATCTGTATCAAGCCCCAGGTATCGGGTGCCGATGTCATTTATGCCTCTGATACGGGGCAGCCTGTGCGCCCTGTGTTGGCCCGAATGGGATCGACCGATGAGGTCGCCCTGCAGGCGGGGCTGGATTTTCGTAAACGCTATGGGGGCAGTGTTACGGTCCTTAGTGTTGCAGGGGCAGGGGCAGATGAATGCCTTAATCACTGCCTCAAGCGGGGGGCTGATCGAGCACTGCGCGTAGAGTACATTCCGAGCGCAGATAAGCTGGACACCGCCGCCTCTGCCAGACAGGCTGGAGCTATCGTTCTCAGCGAAGCTGCGGATATCATTTTTTGTGCTAGCCAGAGTGACGATCTGGGAAGTGG
>JAUVBI010000151.1 GCA_030591305.1 Pseudomonadota bacterium | reverse complement strand
GGGCCGTAATTGCAGCCGCCAACCCGGGGGACCCTGCCGGCCACCGAAGCGATATTGATAACACGGCCGAAGCCGCGCTCGCGCATGCCGGGTATAAACAAGTGGCACAGGTGGGCGACTGACAGCATCATCAATTGGAAAAAGTCCTGCTGAATCTGCCAATCCCTGTCCTGTAGCAGATCACAGCCAGCGGCCCCGGCATTGTTAACCAGAAAATCAATGTGCTGCCCGGCGGCGCTGACCTCGTCGAAGATTTTCTGCGGGGAGCCTGTGTCATTCAGGTCGGCTGCGATGGTGTTTACTGCAACGCCGTGAGTAGCGTGAATTTCGGCGGCCACTTCGTCCAGTTTTTCTTTGCGCCGTGCTACCAGGACCAACTCGTAACCCGCACTGGCCAGTTGCTCTGCAAATTCCTTTCCCAGCCCGGCGGAGGCGCCGGTTATCAAGGCCGTTTTCGTGTTCGACATATTTATTCCCGACGAGCTTGTGTGAGCGGTGATTATAGTTTTGAAAAACGTTTATAGTGTCTCTCTCAGCTTATCAGTAAAACGACAGAGAGAGTACACAGTGGAAGATCGAAATATTACAGCGATGGTGACGGGGGCATCTGCCGGTCTGGGTGCGGAGTTCTGCCGGCAGTTAGCCGGTCGTTGCGATGTCATTATTGCGGTAGCCAGAAGAGCCGGGCCTATGAGTGCGTTGGCGGAGGAACTACAGGGGCAGGTGGAAATTCATATCGTGGAAGCTGACCTGACGACGACTGAGGGTGTGGCCCGCACCATGGAGGCCATCCGCCAGAAGGGGCCACTGGACTATCTGATCAATAACGCGGGCTTCAGTACCCTGGGAAATTTTGAGGGGGAGCTGATTGACTCCCAGCACGCCATGGTGAATTTGCATATCAACGCCACCTTGTCGCTGTGCCGGGCAGCGATACCTTTTATGCGCGAAATTGGCGGGGGAAATATTGTCAATGTTTCCTCCATTGGGGCCTTTGCACCTTTTGCGGGGGTGGCGGTCTATAGTGCGACCAAGGCCTTTCTCAATTCTTTTTCTATATCCTTACAAGCTGAACTGGCGGGATCTGGAATCACAGTTCAGGCTTTGTGTCCCGGTTATACCCGAACCGAAATTCACGATACAGCCACCATGGGCCGTTTTGATAAGTCTGTTGTGCCCGATGAGTACTGGATGGAAGCCGATGAGGTTGTCAGCACCTGCCTGCAGGGACTGGAAGGTGGGCCGACTGTTTTGGTGACAGGAGCGGGCAATCTCGCAATGGCGAAAAAGGGTTTGAGCAAGCAACTGGAAGCGCTTTAGACGTCAGTCAACAAGCGTCCCATGATCGCTTTATAAATTTCTGCGAGGCGGGGCAGGTCGGCTGCCAATACCTGTTCGTCAATCTTGTGAATGCTTGCATTGATAGGCCCCAGCTCTACCAATTGGGTTCCACTGGGTGCAATAAAGCGCCCGTCAGATGTGCCTCCGGAGGTAGACAGTTCGGATTCAAGCCCCGTGATTTTCCTGATGCTGGCAACGGTGGCTTCTATGAGTTCGCCGCCGCCGGTGAGAAAGGGTTGGCCGCTGAGGTTCCACACCAGTATATATTCCAGCTCGTGTGCATCCAGGATGGCCTCGGCTCTCGCGCGCAGTTCCGCGTCTGTGACAGCGGTGGAAAAGCGGAAATTGAATTGTACCGCCAGTTCTCCGGGGATGACGTTGGTGACGCCTGTGCCACCGTTAATATTGGAAATCTGCAACGAGGTCGGTGGGAAAAACTCATTGCCTGTATCCCACACTTCGCCTGTTAGGGCCTGTAGCGCTGGAAGCGCCCTGTGTATCGGGTTGTCTGCCAGATGGGGGTAGGCAATATGGCCCTGTACCCCCTTGATTGTTAGCACTGCACCCAGGGAGCCGCGCCGACCATTTTTAACAGTGTCACCCAAATGCTCTACACTTGAAGGTTCGCCCACCAGGCACCAGTCTATTGTCTTGCCCTGCTGTTGCAGGTATTCCATGACTTTAACCGTACCATTTACCGCTGGCCCCTCTTCATCAGACGTGATAAGAAAACCAATACGGCCTTTGTGGTCGGGAAATTCGGCCACAAAATCTTCACAGGCCACAACCATAGCGGCCAGGCTGCCCTTCATGTCGGCGGTTCCACGGCCGTACAGGGTGCCATCAACCAGGGTGGGTTCAAAAGGCGCACTGCTCCACTGCTCAACCGGGCCGGTGGGCACCACGTCGGTGTGACCGGCGAATACCAGGATAGGCCCGCTGGTGCCGCGCTCTGCCCAGAAATTTTCCACGTCCCCAAAGGGTAGCCGGGTGCAGGTGAAGCCAATGTTCTCCAATCGCTCTATCATTAAAGACTGGCAGCCCGCATCCTCGGGGGTGACCGATTTCCTGCGGATTAACTCGCAACACAGCTGTACGGTGCGGTCTGATTCGATGTTGGTATTCATATCAGTTGTGGGCATGCAGTTCGCTGTTAAGTTCTACTGCCGTGCGGTTGGTGAGGCATTCCACGGTGCCGCTGCTAGAGTTGCGGCGAAACAACAGGTCAGATTTTCCTGCCAGTTCACGCGCTTTTACACGTTCCACAGAATTTCCGTCGCTGTCCAGCATGGTCACTTTGGTGCCCGCCGTGACGTACAGGCCTGCCTCTACGGTACAGCGGTCACCCAGGGGGAAGCCTATCCCGGCATTGGCGCCTATCAGGCATTCTTCTCCGACTGAAATAATAATTTTTCCGCCACCCGACAGCGTGCCGATAATTGATGCGCCGCCCCCCAGGTCAGAGCCCTTGCCCACCATCACACCGGCCGAGATACGGCCCTCGATCATTCCGGGGCCCTCGGCGCCGGCATTAAAATTGACGAACCCCTCATGCATAATGGTGGTGCCTTTACCAAGATAGGCGCCCAGGCGAACCCTTGCTGTGTGGGCGATTCGAACACCTTCGGGCACTACGTAGTTGGTCATCTTGGGAAATTTATCGACGCAACTTACTTCCAGCACCTC
Source organism: Pseudomonadota bacterium (assembly GCA_030591305.1). The sequence continues at coordinate 4,590 of JAUVBI010000151.1, read as the reverse complement.
ACCCTTTAGCCTGGCGGCCAGTTGTCGCTGGGGCAGCTCCGCAAGATCGATAGCGCCCTCGTTGGTCCACGCCACATTTGGCAATATGCCGAACGCGCCTGTGAGGTCTGTTCCGTGGGGCTTTACCAGGCGATGCGACAGCAGGTGCAGTTTCAGGTATGCCTCGGGAACGGTGGTCGGCGGCGCGTCATTTGCCAGAACGACAGCTACTACCGGGGACTGCGAATTGATTAGCCTTCCCGCTATCTTCGCCTGCTCTGCCTCTCCCGCATCAATGAGCGATGACTCCAGTTGTATAAGCTGGTCAGCGCTGAGGTTTGCGTTATTGGTCTCGGTGAGGCCGAGTTGTGCGACGCACTCGGCAATCGCGACGCTGGGTGAGAGTACGGGTTCGGGGTAAAAAACTTCAAGCCATTCGCCGCTGTTGTTGTGTGTTCCCACACCCAGTCCGAAAGCAAAAATACTGGTGGTCATAGTGTTATCCTAAAGCGTGTGTTGTGTGAATATCTTCTCGTAATTGTCCGCTGAAAACCCGGTGCAGACACTCTGACCGGTATCCAGTAGGGGGCGCTTGATCAGTGTAGGCTGCTCCAAAATTGCCGCCTTGGCAGTGACGGCGTCCATGGTACTTCTCGCATCCGGATCCATCTGCTTCCATGTTGTGCTGCGTTTGTTGACCAGGGTTTCCCAGCCCAACTCGTCCAGCCATTCCTGCACTGAGTCTGCCGATAGCCCATCGACCCTGAAGTCGTGAAACTGGTGGTCAATACCACGCTTATCGAGCCATAATCGGGCCTTTTTCACGGTGTCACAGTTTTTTATGCCGTAAAGTGTTACCAAGGGTTCGCTCCACATGCGTGTTCAGGTATTTGCGAGCGGCGTAGCATAGCAAATTGGCTCTATTAGTTGTAGCGAGCTATGATTCCTGCTGTGCGACCCAGGCAATAGCGCGTATTGCGATGGAAGTGGCGAAGAAACTTCCGCCATCCAGGGTGCACTAATTCCCAGCGATGGGCTCTCTTATGGCACAGCATATTGCTCCGAAATTTTTAGCGAGCGCGAGCAGGACTAATCTATAGAGGTAATCACATCGATATCCATGATTGAAACGACCCTTGGGCTTTCTATCAATTTTATCGTAGTGACACTTGGGGCGTTCACCGTTGGCATGGTTATGGAGATGTTGCGGCCTGCTCGTGAGGGCGAAGTGTCTATCTCTCGCTGGCTAAATAATGGTGGCTTGGCACTGCTTACCTATGTAGTCAGCCACTTTTTTAGTACTTTTGTCGCTGTCTCTATTATCTACAGCCTCGGGTCTGGCCCTTTACTCGGGCTGACTAATCGTCCCTTGTGGATAGATGTATCCGCAACATTTCTCGTATTGGAACTGGCGCGCTATTCTCTCCATATTGCCATGCACAAGTTTCCTTTTCTCTGGCGTTTTCACGCCGTGCACCATTCTGATAAGGAAGTCGACGTATCTACGGCGTTCAGGCATCATCCGCTAGAAGCTATGATTAACATCGTCCCAATCTCCGCAGTGGTTTGGTTACTGGGGAGTGCACCCGAGGTCCTTGTTCTTTATCGCGCTGGCGATCTAATCATGGCGATATTAACACACGCGAATATTGACGTTCCCGCTCGTCTGGAGCGTTGGTTGCGTTATATCGTAGTAACACCTGCATTTCATCGTACGCATCATTTGGCTGAAAAATGCTTCACTGATTCAAATTACAGCGCCTCGGTGCCCTGGTTCGATTATCTTTTCTCTACATATCAGCCCACGACTGCAGAGCAGCAGAAGTTTGCAAAAATCGGACTGAATACGTATACCACCAATGAGCAGCGTATAGATGGCATGTTGTACGCGCCTTTTGTAGCACGTACGCTCGAGCCTGACGGCATTGATGTTCGCCCGCCAGACTAGGCCTTGCGAGTCTTCTTTGGCGCCCTGCGCTCCGGATAGCAGGTGGTGCATATCTCACACACCCGGCCATCACAGCCTCTGGCAGTACAAAACTCCCGGCCATAGAAAATAATCTGCAGATGTAATTTATTCCACAACTCCTCAGGGAAAAGTCGTTTCAGGTCCCTCTCTGTCTGTACCACATTTTTACCATTGGTCAGCCCCCAGCGCTGGGCCAGGCGATGTATGTGTGTGTCCACCGGAAAGGCGGGCACACCAAAGGCCTGGGACATCACCACGCTGGCGGTTTTGTGGCCAACGCCAGGCAAGCGCTCCAGCGCTTCCATATCCTGGGGTACGGCAGCGGCATGCTCCTCCACAAGAATTTCACTGAGGCCCTTGATGGCTTTGGATTTTTGCGGTGATAAACCACAGGGACGGATAATCGCTTTTATGTCCTCGACCTTTTGTCGGGCCATATCAGCGGGGTTGTCTGCCAGGGAGAACAGGGCCGGTGTGACCGTGTTAACACGTGCATCGGTACACTGGGCGCTCAGTAATACGGCTACCAGCAGGGTAAATGTATCGCAGTGATCCAGGGGAACGGGGGTTTCCGGGTACAGTTCCTGTAAACGCCGCAAGATAGTGCTAACGCGCTCAGCTTTTAACATGGCGACATCATTACAGGGAATCTAAACAGTTGACGATTCTGTGGGCGGCCTCGGCGCATTGCTCAAGCTCTGCTACCAGAGCGATGCGCACCCGGTTTTCTCCCGGGTTGATGCCGTGCGCCTGTCGTGCCAGAAATCGCCCCGGTAACACCGTTACATGCTCGCGCGTATACAGTTGCCGGGCAAACTCCGTGTCCGGAACTGGCGTCTTGGGCCAGAGATAAAAGCCGGCCTCGGGCCTTTGCACTGTCAGGTGTCCGTCCAGGATATCCAGTACCAGCGAGAATTTTTCCCGGTACAGGCGACGATTCTCCACCACATGTTGTTCGTCGTTCCAGGCCGCGATGCTGGCCAGTTGGTGATGCAGTGGCATGGCGCAACCGTGGTAGGTGCGGTATTGCAGAAACTCTTTCAGTACATCGGCATCGCCTGCGACGAAGCCAGAGCGCAAGCCGGGCAGGTTTGAGCGCTTGGACAGGCTGTGAAACACCACGCAGTTTTGGTAGTCGCCCGGCGTTGATAATTCGCAGGCTTGCAGTAACCCTGGGGGAGGGTGTCCCTCATCGAAATACAATTCCGAGTAGCACTCATCACTGGCGATAATAAAATCGTGTTCCCGTGCCAGGGCTATGAGCTGTTGTAATATTGCCACAGGAATAACTGCACCTGTGGGATTGCCGGGGCTGCATAAATACAGCAACTGGCACTGCTGCCATTGTTCTGCGGTGACAGCGTCAAAGTCCGGGAGGAAGTTGTTGGCTGCGGTGCAGTTTATAAATTGCGGCTGGGCACCGGCCAGCAGGGCGGCACCCTCGTAAATCTGGTAAAACGGGTTTGGGCAAAGCACAGTCGCGTCAGGAGTGCGAGAAATTACCGCTTGTGCAAAGGCAAACAAGGCTTCACGGGTGCCATTAACAGGAAGAACCTGGCTCTCAGCATCAATGTGTTCAAGGTCAAATCTGCACTCCAGCCAGCTTGCTATAACCTGGCGCAATTCATAAATACCCTTTGTAACAGGGTAGTTGGAGAGCTTGTCCAGATTGGCCGCCAGTTCGTCCAGGACAAAACGCGGGGGTGTGTGTCTGGGCTCACCGATAGACAGGCTGATAGCTGGCTTGTCAGTATTGGGCGTGAGGTCTGAAAATAGCCGACGCAAATTTTCAAAGGGGTAGGCTTGTAGTGTTTGCAGGTCGGGGTTCATAAGCGGTCAGGCAGCAGCCTGCTCATCTAACTCAGTGCGAATGGCCAACTGGATGGCCGCACATAAATTCTCATCACTTATCGCCTGCTGCGACTCGTCAGTGAGAAAAAACACATCCTCTACCCGTTCACCCAGAGTTTGTATTTTGGCGGCTTGTAATTCCACATTAAAGTCGACAAAAATTCTTGCAAGCCGGGCCAGTAGCCCCGGGCGGTCCGGTGTGCCCACTTCCAGGATAGAGACATTTCTGGCTTCGTCCAGGGTCATTTTTGTAACCGTGGGAATCGAAAATAATTTTACCTGGCGCGGTGTCCTGCGCTGGGGGATGTTGGGCGCACTGGCGGCATTCGTCAGCGCTGTGGTGAGGTGTTCTGCGATATGTTTGATACGGGCGCTGTCCTCAGCGAAGGATTTTCCCGAGGAGTCCAGCACAAAAAAAGTATCCAGGCTCATGCCGTCATTTGCGTTGTAGATTCGCGCGTCGTGGACACTCAGATCTAGTAGTTCCAGTTCGGCACAGATGGTTGAGAACAGGTGGGCCCGGCTGCGGGCGTGAATGAAAATTTGTGTCGCATTGGCTACACTGGAGTCGGTGGTATTGCGCACCAATACCAAAGGTTGCTCCCGGTCATAGTGGCCGGCAATAGCCTCTGTATGCCAGGCGATATCCTCGGTGCGCTCGCGTAGAAAATAATCTTCACCGCGCTCCAGCCAGAGCTCATCCAGTTCGTCGCCGGTGAAGCCGCGGTATTCCAGCAGTTCTGCCGCCGCTGCGCGTGCTTTATCTATCAACACCTGTTTGTCCACCGGGT